>NZ_VPBF01000013.1:0-72300 GCF_013418865.1 Acinetobacter sp. YH12117 | reverse complement strand
CCTGACGAGAAAGAAGGATGTGTTCACGAGTTTGTGGCATTGGACCATCAGTCGCTGAACAAACAAGGATCGCACCGTCCATCTGAGCAGCACCAGTGATCATGTTTTTAACATAGTCGGCGTGACCCGGGCAGTCAACGTGAGCGTAGTGACGAGTTGGAGAATCGTATTCTACGTGAGAAGTGTTAATTGTAATACCACGTGCTTTTTCTTCTGGAGCAGAGTCGATTGCAGCGTAATCTTTCGCTTCACCACCGAATTTCTTCGCACATACAGTTGCAATTGCAGCTGTTAAAGTTGTTTTACCATGGTCAACGTGACCGATTGTGCCCACGTTAACGTGTGGCTTATTACGTTCAAACTTAGCCTTAGCCATGTTTATTTTCCTCGTTTACGTCGAACACAATCTGAGTAATACCCAGCCTCGACATATCGCCTAAAAAACTAGACACCTAATACTTAAAAAGCAGACTAAATAGCCTGCTTTCTTTAAATCTCATGCAACCAAGTTGCTAAACTGTATCTGGAGCTCTTATCGAGATTTGAACTCGAGACCTCTCCCTTACCAAGGGAGTGCTCTACCACTGAGCTATAAGAGCGATCATCTTCGATGATGGAGCGGGAGACGAGGATCGAACTCGCGACATGCAGCTTGGAAGGCTGCCGCTCTACCAACTGAGCTACTCCCGCACATTGTTGGTAATGTACCACTTCATTCGAAGTTAATGGTGGTGGGAGAAGGATTCGAACCTTCGAAGCTTACGCGGCAGAGTTACAGTCTGCTCCCTTTGACCGCTCGGGAATCCCACCAATATCACACTTATTGCAGTGCTCGTTCTTTACTTCACATCTCGAATTCTCTAAGATGGTGCCGGCACACGGATTCGAACTGTGGACCTACTGATTACAAGTCAGTTGCTCTACCAACTGAGCTATGCCGGCGTTTCTTAGTGTTTCGTACGTTTCGTATCGGAACGGTGTGCAGTTTAGCAAAACTTGAAATCCGTGCAAGTGTTTTTTTTAAAAAAACCGTCAAAAACTCACAAAATCAATCCGTTTGACGATAATTCAACCGCTTTGATCACTGCGCGAGCTTTTATTTGGGTTTCATTCCACTCAGATTCAGGATTTGAGTCGGCAACAAGGCCTGCGCCAGCCTGCACATAGACCTTATTTTCACGAATAACACAGGTCCGAATCGCAATCGACATGTCCATTTCGCCATGCCAGCCTAAATAACCAACAGCACCACCAAAAATTCCACGTTTTACTGGCTCAACTTCGTCAATAATTTCCATGGCACGGATTTTTGGTGCCCCAGAAAGTGTGCCTGCCGGGAAAGTTGCCTTAAAAACATCCAAGGCATCAACATCATCACGCACCTCACCCTGCACATTGGACACAATATGCATGACATGCGAATAACGTTCGATCACCATTTGATCAGTCACCTGCACTTTGCCAATTTTTGAAACGCGACCAACATCATTACGGCCCAGATCAATCAGCATTAAATGCTCGGCAATCTCTTTTTCATCAGAAAGCAAATCTTTTTCCAGGGCCAGATCTTCTTCCTTAGTTTTACCACGTGGACGCGTGCCGGCAAGTGGACGCACGGTGGCAATACCATTTTCCAGACGCGACAGGATTTCCGGCGATGAACCGACAATATGGAACGGGGTGTTATTGTCCAAGGTGCGCCCTTGTACCAGGAACAGATACGGTGATGGATTGAGATGACGCAAAGCGCGATAGACCTGTAACGGCTCACCATCAAAGTCAGACACCATACGATGCCCCGGCACCACTTGCATGACATCACCAGCACGAATGTATTCTTTGACTTTCTCAACCGAGGCAATAAAGTTGTCATGACCGGTTAAAGATTCAAAATGTGGTGCCGTATGGGTCTGTGCTTGCAGATTTACCGGTGTCGCCAGCAACTGCTCCAGCGCATCCAGTTGCGCCTGTGCTTTCTGATAGGCATCAGCATCCTTACTATCAGCGTGCACAATCAGGAATAAGGTATCTTTTAAGTTGTCAAACACGATCACGGTTTTAGACAGCATCATCCAGATATCTGGCAGGCCCACCGGATCGGCGCCTGGAATATTGTTCAGGCGCGGTTCGATATAACGCACGGCGTCATAGCCAAAGTAACCGACCAGTCCACCAGTAAAGCTTGGCAACGCCGGTAAATCGGCCTGTGTTGGCACTTTAAACTGAGCCTGGAAATCACGGATAAACTGGAAAGGATCACTGCACGGCTGCTGTAGCAGTTCGCCATTGGCCTGCTGAATAGTCAACTGCCCTTCATTGCAGGAAAACACGGTTGACTCGCCCAGGCCAATAATCGAATAGCGCGCCCAGTTTTCACCGCCTTCGACAGATTCAAACAGATAGGCCTGTTCATGCTCTTTTAAACGCGCAAACACAGACAATGGGGTTTCGGTATCGGCCAGACGCTGACGGTAGACAGGAATCAGGTTATAGCCGGCAGCTTGCAGTTGTTGATATTGGGCTTGAGTGGTCATGTTGAATCTCTTTCATTTTCGCGGGGTCATAGGAAGGTTGCTGGTAGGTGCTGACTTAGTGACGCCATCGAAAAACTACACAATCACTCATTGCGGTGTCCTTTTACATCTGTTCTTACATTAGGAAGCTAATAATTCTGTCAGATTATCCACCACTTGCTGCGGCTGACAATCATAAATACTCTCGCCATGATTATAGCCATAGCTGACTACAATACAATCAATACCGGCACGACGTGCGGCTTCCACATCATTGGAAGAGTCGCCAATCATTAGCACCTGGGATTTTTCCACCCCAAAGGTCTCAACACAGTGCAATAACTGGCGTGGATGCGGTTTACGTTCGCTAAACCGGTCACCACCAATCACATCAACAAAATAGTGGCTCATGTCCAGCGCATCTAAAATGGCGCGTGATGGCAGCTCGGGCTTGTTGGTGACACAGATCATTTTTTTCTGCTGCTGTTTACCCCATTCCAGAAACTCCAGAATTCCGGCAAAAGGCTGGGTATCCAGACAAGGATCAGCATTGTAAATTCCTAGGAAAGTTTCCAGCAGCTGCTGATGCTGATCGGGATGCACCTCTCCGGTTAAATGCAGCAAGGTGCTGTGACAAAATACCGAGGTGCCTTTGCCAATCCAGGTGCGTACCTGTGCTTCGGTGACCATGGGCAGTTGCAAGGCATTCAGGCTCATATTCATGGCACGATACAGATCAGTAGCTGAATCGACCAGCGTACCATCCAGGTCAAATAAAATCAGCTCACGGGTGTCAAGTTTAGCCACAGACATTTTGGTCCTCTCAAAAAATAAAGGCATGCCAAAGCATGCCTCGATTGTATGCTGTGTCGCGGTTTATTTAAACAACAGCCAGGCAATAATTGCCAGGATCACCAGCACAATAATGGTCATCAGGCCGACAGAGGCATTTTTCTGCTGCTCTTTTTCCTGCTCCACGCGTGATACAGGCTGCTCAACCGGTACCGGTTGTGGTTCAGGCGTAGCTGCGCTTAAATCGGTCCCTTCAGGAATTGGTGCCGGTTTTGGTACACCAACATTGGTTGGCATGCCATCACGTGTCAGTTGCACCGATGCATCACGCTCTTTCAGCTCAGGCATACCCTGATCATTCATCTGCTGTGCCGGCGTTTTCACTGCTACCGTTTCTGTCGGCTCGGCTGCAGTAGTGGTTTCCACCACATCCAGCTCAGGAATCTGTTCTACTTCGGTGCCTGCAGGCGCAAGCGGCTCATCCGGCAACAGTTCCGGTTTGGCTGGTGCCAGGACTGAAAATTTAAAGCTGGCAAACTGGACAATATCACCCTCATGCAGTGGGGTTTCCTGCTCAATTCGCAGGTCATTCACAAAGGTGCCATTGGATGAATTTAAGTCCTGGACCCACAAGTCTTCAGCCTTCAGCAACAACGCAGCATGTTTGCGTGATACTTCAGCCGACTGCAGTACCACATCAGCTTCCTGATGACGCCCCACTAGCATGTCACGATCAACACTAATTTCCTGCCCGGTAAATTCACCCGTAATTGCTTGTAATTTCCAAGTCATAGCGAACTTCTCTTTAAATTTTTGCCCATCATAACATGCTCAAAACCAGATTCCATGTCCGCTCTGTTAAGAGCGCGGTCTTAAGGTGGTCGTGGTGGTGGTATTGGTGGTTTTGCTGACTTGCGGGCTTAAGGTCTGACGCTGCAGCGCCGGCTCTACCGCAACGGGTGTGGTTACTACAGCCGCCCCCGACTGTGCTGCAGGGGTCGCGGATGGCACCTGCTGATAACGGGTTTGATTTAGGGGAGTTTTAGACACCGGCACCCGCTGCTGATAGATATCTTCCACCCGCTCCGGCAGTTTGGCAAAACTACCGTCTGAATCGAGTGCCAATTGCAGGCTATAGAGTTGACCATAACGTTGCTGCGTCAGTTTACGCACTTCATTTTTATCCCCCACAATCGTTGGATGGATAAAGATCAATAAGTTACGTTTCTGATTAGACTTACCTTCAGCGCGAAATAAGCGTCCTATACCTGGAATCGCTCCCAGACCTGGAACAGCCTGACGTCCATACGTAGTATTATCCGAGATTAAGCCACCGAGTACGATGGTTTGCCCATGTTCGGCCAGAATCGAAGTTTTAATTGCACGCTTGCTGGTCACCAAATCCTGTGCTTGTCCACGATCTCGATTGACCCCAGAGACTTCCTGTTCCACTTCCAGACGCACTGTGCCATTTTCGCCAATATGCGGCACCACTTTCAGGGTAACCCCGACGTCTTTACGTTCAATGGTGGTATAGGGATTGACGGTACCATTTCCTGTACTGACCGAACCGGTGACAAACGGCACGTTCTCACCAACCACAATATAGGCTTCTTCATTGTCCATGGTGACAATGGATGGGGTCGATAGCAGATTGGATTTGGTGGTTTCTTTTAAAGCTTGAATCAGCGCACCATACAAACGGCGTGAACCATCACTACCTTCTTGATAATCCCCCAGCACCAGTGAGGTACCCGCGCCAATCGCGCCACCAGCACCCGCTGCACCTCCAGTTAAATAACCGGCGGCAATATTTCTCAGACTAGTACCAAACTTATCGAAGTTAATTAAGCCAATTCCGCTGCTGATATCACCCAAAGCCCATTGCACACCTAGCTGGTCCGCATCTGTTCCTTCTACTTCTATAATCGCGGCTTCAATCAGCACCTGCTGACGGCGTGTATCCAACTGTTGAATCGCAGATTCAATTTCGCGCATCAGCTGTGGATCGGCTTTGACCACCAGGGCGTTCTGGCTACTATCGGCAATAATACTGACGCCATTGCCATTAAAGCTGGTGATCTGGCTCTGCTGATCAAAACCGTTATTCAGGGTAATACTTGGCGAGGTACTGCCCGTGCTATTGCTGGATGTGCTGTTACTGCTGTTATTGACCAGATTGCTAACGCTATTATTACTGCTGTTTTTCGTATTGGAAGATGAACTGCTGACCGCCTGCCCCGATACTAGCCCTTGCAGAATTTCCGCCAGGCTTTGCGCACTGGCATATTTTAAGCGAAAGACTTTTAAGCCACCGAGACGGTCAGCCGCCGGCACATCCATCATTTCAATCATCTGGCGGATACGCTTGCGGGTGGCGGTATCGCCTTTAATGATAATGCGATTGGTCCGGTTATCCGCCACAATTCGCACCCGCGAGCCTTTGAGATCTTTGGCATTACCGGTCGAACTCATTGACTCCAATAGCCCGATCACTTCTTCGGCCTGACTGGACTGTAGCGAAATGGCTTCAATATCATTTTGGCCGGTGCCATCCAAATTACGGATGATATTTTCCAGCTGATAGATATTGCTGGCCCGGTCCGAAACAATCAGGGCATTGGTGCCGGCCACCGCAGACAGATGGGCAAATTGCGGCATTAAAGGCCGTAAAGCCGGAATCATGTCATTGGCATTGGTATTTTCCAGCCAGATGACCCGGGTCACAATCTGGTCGCCGCGCGCATTCTGGCGTGCATCAAACGGAATTCCGGAGCTTTTGACATTGTTATCTGGCACCAGCTTGATGGTATTACCCGAGGGAATAGCCACTACCCCATTAACATTGAGCACGCCCAGAAACAGGTCATAGACTTCATTGCGGTTCAACGGCTTGTTGGAAATGACCGTAACATTGCCGCGCACCCGTGGATCAACCGCGAAGTTCTTGCCGGTAATATCGGCCACTTCATTAATAAATGCAGTCAGGTCAGCATCACGTAAATTAATTTTCCAGGTTTGTGCATAGCTCGCCGTACTTACCATAGCCACCAGAGGTGCGCCGACCACCAATGCCCAAAGCGGACGCTCATGATTTAATAAAGCCATAATCTACCGTGTTTCCTAACCCTATAAGGTGACAAATCCGTCACTTAAAATCTTGTTGTACCGTGATGACCTGGTCACCACGCTGAACTTCCAGTCTGACCTGACCGTCCTGTCTTGCCTGTTCCAGCAATTGGGCTTCATTTTGCCCTTGTCCGACAGTCTGACCATTTAAGGATAAAATCCGGTCGCCTGGTTGTAATCCCAATCTGTTTCTGAGTGCCGCCGGTGTCCGTGCGGTAATTTCATAACCCTGACCATTACCACTATTTACACCCATATCCTGTAAATAGCGTTCCCGGTCTTGCTGAATCTTTTGCACCGCCTGACCAATCGCATTTTGCGCAGTTGTTGCCGGTGCCGGATTTCTGTTGGGCGTAGCTGGGGTTTGTGTCGGCACAATCGGCTGATTCAGCCCGTTTTCAATGCCTTTAAACTCTATCTCACGGGTGGCGCCACTGCTATGACGCAAAATCACCCGATCCCAGTACACTTCAGCCAACTGATAACCACTGCCTTCAATCACATCGCCGACGCGATAGCGCTCTGCCACCTCATTGACTTTGAGCACGGCAGAAGAAAACTGGTTGGGATAACCGACCATCACGCCTTGTAATTGAAGGTTCAGATTGTCTTCGGCCTGCGTACGCTGGCTCGCTTCATGAAACAAGGCAAAACTGCTGATATTCGGTACACGCAGCTGCTGCGAACCCAGTTCGACCCGATCCAGTTGCATCGCTTGAGGCGGCGCCAGTAATAGCCAGAACAGACTGGCCAGCTTCCAGCATAAATACAGAATCAGCAGCGCCAGCAATAACGGTGCGACACGATCGGCCTGTTTCAGCTGGAGAGTCTGCAGCTGTTCCCAGATTTTCTGCATCAGAAGCCTCCCTTGAATAGCGGCTGGCGGGTACTGATTACATAGGTATCAGCACCAGCCTTGCCTTCATAAGAAGGAACATGCATCAATAAACGCTGGGTCAGCTGCACATCCAGCATCATCTCCTGATCCAGACTCAGGTTTATCATTTTCTGGTCACGTGCATCACGCACATCAATTTTCAGTTTTCCGCTTTCATCCGACAGCGTGCCTTTCAGCGTGGGCACGGTCATGCGCTCTTGACGCTGGGCAAACTGATACACCAGCTCCCCGCCGGCCCAGTTCAGCTGGCCTTGTGCCTGGGCAAACCCTTGCTGCTTGTTATAGTTCAGATCGATATTTTGCAATTGAATCGGATTGGTCGGCCATTGCCAGTCGACCAGGGTTTTTAGAGTTTCTGGCGCAACACGGCCATGTACAGCGTTCAGCATGAAGGTCCCAAAACGGTAACCCATCACGCCTTTTAATTCGGTATGACCACTATGGATTTCAACATCGGCTGCCACTTTCAGCAATAACAGGTCTAAAGGACGCGTATTCCAGCTTAAGCTGCCACGCAACTGTCCCTTGTGCCAATCTGCCTGCCCCTGCCAGATGTTACCACTGACATTATGTAAACTCTGATTGTTTTTATAAAACTTTGAAATTAACCAAGCTGCAGGAATCTGTAATAACACAAAAATTAAAAAAGCAATGATGGCGAAAATCCACCACGTGATGTATCTCGGTTTCTTTATCATTCCACCACGACCAACCTATCTAATGCATTCATGAACAAATTGTTATTTTCATGCACACATTATGCACACTTTTTTTACAACACCAACGGATACACATAAAAAAACCAAGCAGTTCTGCTTGGTTTCGACACTCTAGTGCGCTTAGATGACAATCTGATGAAGTTTAGATCAAGAAGTCTTCAAGCTTGGCACCTTTTTCCAGTTCTGCCACTAACCAGCGCGGTTGCTTACCACGACCTGTCCAGGTTTCATTGGCATTGGCTTTATTACGATAACGCGGCTCTACCGATTTACGTACATTCTTTTTACGTTTAGACGCACCAAACTCAAGAATCTGTTCAATGCTTAAACCCGCATTTTCAGCAATTGCCAAAATCTGATTATATGCATCTTCAACTGCTTGGTCCTTTTTCGATGCAATTAATGCTTCCGCTTCTTCCTGCAAGCGCTTTAATTGTTCTACAGACAAATTACTAATATCGGGCATCATATTTACTCCACAAGTATGCTTTTATATTAATTTACTTCAATTGCATTAATACATCATATTTTTATCTGAATTAAGTTTCAATCATTATTTGAAATGAAAAACAATTATTAACAGAGATAAATAATCTATTTATTCGGGATTAGAATTAATCCAGATAATGCCCCACACTATTTTCCAAAGCCAAAATACGCTGCCGAATCGACTCGGGTAATGGCATTTTCTGCATACTTTCAGAATTAACACAAACCATGATGGCTTCTGCACTCGCGACTACAGCCTGCTGCTGCTCGCTCCATAATAGATAATGCATGCGAAAAGCACTATTTCGGATTTCCTCAACCCGCACACCTATTTTTAAGGTATCCGGATAAAATACCGGACGCATATATTTGCACTGATTTGATGCCACTACCGTCGAAAAGGATTGCTGCATCATTCTGATCTGATCCATATAATGAATGCGGGCACTTTCAATATAGCGGTAATACATCACATTATTGACATGACCAAGCGCATCCATATCGCCCCATGCCACCACTTGTTGATGAATTACTGGATAATCGGTTAATTGCATGCGACTTTACCTAGATTTTAATTTTCATGAAATGACTATTATTTTCAAACACCAGATTTAACTGCTGCTGTAAATGTGGTTGATCTTTTAATGCTGATTTAATTCTTAAATAGTTCATTAAAATATGTTCCGGATATAAATCTAGAAGCTGTGCTGCATCGTCATGACGACCGGTAGCTTCCAATATATGCCATTTGGCAAAACTCAATACCGGTAAAGCAGGATATTGCTGTTCCCACTGATTCAGATAATCTTCAATCTTGAGATAATCCGGTACCGGTTTTAACAGCTGCTGCTGGAACCATAAATAGAACACATCCTGATGAAACTGTTCAGACAGTAAATGCACCGCCAGATGATCCTGCTGCTCTCCCATATCGCTTAAGCGTACCAGCACTTTTAACCACAGCACTTTAATCGCATACGGCTGGGTAAATATCTGCCCGGACAGATTGCAATAACGCTGTTTTAAATCCTGCAATGCTTCCGGTGTGGCCTGCTCAAAATGCTGCAAGATTTGCTCAAGCCATAACTGCTTGCTGTCCAACCCTAAATGCCCATATTGAGTCGCACGCAAATATAACCACGGATATTGCAGTGCAAACTCCCCCCACAGTGCGGTTAAGCGCTGTTCATAGGCCTGTTTGACATCTTTGAGCCACGGCGACAGTTGATGGCCATTTAAAAATTCCAGATGGGTCAGGGCTTTTTCCGGTTGCTGCTGCGCCAGATAAATTTCAATACGCTGCAACTCGGCCAGCTCAAAGGCCATGGCATTACTCTGGTTTAACATCTGCAAGGCCACCGGATAATCCTGCTGCATCAGCGACAGGCGTGAATGAATCACGGCTTTTAATAAACCAGACTGGTTAAATACCTGACGGATAAAGGCGTCCTGCTCACGCGCGGCATCCAGCAGCCAGATTACTGCCATTTGCTCATAAGGATGTAAATGCTGGAAATCAAACACCGCTGCCTGCTTACGCTGTTCACGGCTTAAATAACGCTTTAGCATCGCCCAGATCAGCTGCACCACCAGACTGATCAGCATCAATAAAATTAAAAGCACCCAGATATTGGTCTGTAGCTGCCAGTCACGCCAATACAGGTAAACATAGCCCGCGCCATAGCCATAACTGAATACACTGAGCAAGGCCACCAGCACTAACGTGACCAAAACATAGGCCAGAACAATCTGCTTCATGATCATTCATCCAATAAGGTGCGGCTGGTCAGCACCGGCACAGGAATCACGGTCAGGCTCTGAATTTCCGCCAATTCAGCGCTTAACTGCTGCGCCCCCCGATCCGGCAGCAGCTGTAACAGATGAAAAATTTCAGTCAGCTCCTGCTGATAATTCAGATATTGGCCTTGTCCTAATAACTGACGTGCCAGTAATAAACGCAACTGCGCTTCTTTTAACAGCAATTGACGCTGACTAAGTACAGTCGCTGGCTGCTCGACGGCTTCCAGTTTCAACCACTTATGCCAGAAGGCCGGATTGGCCTCTTGCGCCGGCTGCAGTTGTGGCTGCTGGATTTCCTGACGCAACAGCTGATCCAGCTGCTGTAGAGCCTGAGTGACCTGCTGCTGCTGGGCACTGCGCTGTGCCGCAAATTGCTGGATCAGCTGCCGGTCTTTGCTCAGGGTTTGATGCAGGCTTTCGGCCAAGGCCGGTGACAAAGCCCACTGATTCAGCTGAACATCCAGTACTGCCAACTTTTCCAGTGCATACGGATATTGCGCCTGCTTTAAGGCAAATTCGATCAGTTCCAGCTGCTGTTGAAGCATCTGCTGCGGCGTGATCGTGGTCTGGCTGATCTGCACTGTAGTATTAGTTGCAGGCGCACTTGAAGATGCTGACGGTGAAGGATTGCTACTCTGGCGCTGCAAAGCCACTAGCTGGTCATTGAGATTGGCGCGGCTTTTTTCCGCCTGATGCATACTCTGAGACAATTCGGACTGCTGCGCCGTTATTTTAAATACGTCATAGCTCAGCTTTAACATCCAGGCCAAGCCGATGATCAATAATAAAATAAGTAGCTTCTTCATGCGTGTCCTGATTTAAGCTCAATCTGCTGCAGTATTGTTTCTGTTTTTAAATTCGTCAACTTGATCAGTTGAAAACGGGTGTGATGCTGTTGTTGATAATCCATCAACAGCGCTTCCAGGCGGTCACCCAGCACCAGATAACGTCCCCGGTTCAATAATTCTTTTTGTGCTTGACTCAGCCGCAACCAGTTTAACCAGCTGGCCTCACTGCTAATCAGCATCCAATAGTCCCGGTGCTGCTGCAGTTGTGGCAATAGCGCGGGCATCTGCTGAATCGACGCGGCCGGACACTGACGCTGATATAAAATAAAATTCAGAATCTGCATTCCGGCCTGTTGCAGGCTGTCCATCATAAACTGACGTCCACCTTCACCGCGCCAGAAGGCAATACACGAACCGGCCGCCAGGGATTTTAATAAAGGCAGTTCCAGCATGCCTTCCGAGGTTTCAACCTCCGGCACGGCGCTCGAAATTCCGTATTCTGCCAGTACCTGCGCCGTTTTTTCACCAACCGCAATCCACTGTAAATGTTGTAATTGATCGAGATGAATACCGCTTTTCGCCAGATACTCTATCCCGATGTGTACTGCGGTCGGGCTGACCACCACAATCCGCTGCGCCTGTGGTAATTGCTGGTACAGCTGTGCCAATGCATCGGACCAGGGACAGGCCTGTAATTCCAGCAGAGGCAGCTCAATCACCGACCAGGCCTGTTGCCTTAAAGCCTGTGACAAGGCACAGGCACGATCGGCCGGACGGGTATTAATAAACAGCATCTTAATATAAGGCTTTTAGCAGCTCACCTGCCCCTTGTGCCAACAAGTTCTGTGCCAGTTGCTCACCCAGCTGTTCGGCCTGCTCGGGTGCGGCACTAAGCTGTGCGCTTAACAAGGTCTGGCCATCGACACTGCCCACCCGGCCTTCCATCGACAGCTGACCATCTTTTAAAGTGGCATAACCGGCAATCGGCACCTGGCAACCGCCTTCCAAATAAGCATTAAACGCACGTTCTGCGCGTACACAGACATTGGTTTCATCATCCATCAACGGCAAAATCAGCTCGAGTACGGCCTGATCATTAGTCCGGCATTCCAGCCCCAAAGCGCCCTGACCCACGGCCGGCAAACTCACTTCAGGCGCGAGCGTATGACGAATCCGCTCACTGAGGCCCAAACGCTTCAGGCCGGCACTGGCCAGAATAATCGCATCATATTGACCTGCATCCAGCTTGGACAGACGGGTACCAACGTTACCGCGCAAATCAATAATCTCCAGGTCAGGGCGTGCTTTTAAAATCTGGCATTTACGGCGCAAACTGGACGTTCCGACTTTGGCACCCTGCGGCAAGTCCTGAAAGCTGGCATAAGTATTGGACACAAAGGCATCCAGCGGATCTTCACGCTCGCAAATCACCGCCAGGCTTAAGCCTTCTGGTAGCGCCATTGGCACATCTTTCATGGAATGCACAGCAAGGTCAGCACGACCATCTAGCAAAGCTGCTTCTAATTCTTTGACAAACAGTCCCTTGCCCCCAATTTTGGCTAAGGGGGTATCGAGAATTTTATCACCCTGGGTCACAAAGGTGACCAACTCCACGTTTAGACCGGCATGTAAGGCTTCTAAACGCGCACGAATGTATTCCGCCTGCCATAATGCCAGCGGGCTTTGTCGAGTTGCAATTTTCAGGGTGTTCATCATGTCAGTGAAAGCAAATAAAAGGATTCCCTTAAACTTAACCTGATCGCTTGAAAATGCAAGTCAATTTGCACCCTGAGATGGCGAAAAAGCCATTTCAGCCGGTGCTTACAGTTTCTGAATACGTTCTCTTAAGGTCGGTAAATGACGACGGCTTACTGCCAGACGTTCTTCCAGTTCACGACAACGCACCTGATATTGACCGGTATTAATCACTTCCAGTCCTTCAAGATAATGAATCGAGACCAGTGCATTGCGATGAATCCGAATAAACTGATCGGCAAATTCATGCTCCAGGTCTTTTAAGGTTTCGTCAATCAGCACGCTGCCATTTTTATGGCGCACGGTGACATATTTTTGATCTGCTAAAAAATAATAAATATTTTCTACAGGCACCAGTTCAACACCACGATAAGTTTTCGCCGTGATCTGGTGGCGTTTTATATTCAATTCTTCCATATTTTCTTTTTGTTTTATGTGACTCAGCTGGGCTTGCGTGAGTTTGGTTAAGTGATCTAAAACCTGCTGCAATTCCTGTTGCATGACCGGTTTTAATAAATACCCTTCTGCCTGCGATTTAAATGCATCAAGTGCATGCTCATCATAGGCGGTACAAAAGACAATTGCCGGCATGGGGTCAAGCTCGCGCAAATGCTGGGCGCAGCTTAGTCCATCCATTTCTGGCATCTGAATATCTAATAACACGACATCTGGCTGATGTTCATCTGCTAGCTCAATGGCCTGCTCACCATGACTGGCGGTTGCCACCACCTGATGTCCAAGTTGAGTCACCAAGCGGGCCAAACGCTCAGTTGCAAGAGGTTCATCATCACAGATCAGAACATCCATTTATCCCTCCTTTACGTTAAATCATTTATTTTTATAGCTTAACGTGAATTTTTTTTTATTTATATGGATACTGTACCACGGTGGTATACATGCCCTCCCCTGCATACGTTTGAAAGACCACCTTTCTTCCATAAAAGGCGCGTAGACGCTGTTGCACATTTTGAATTGCAATACCATGTCCTTGTCGTAAATTCATTTTAGCGTTTACGTAAGGGTTTGTAATGACGATATTGACTTGATTTTCCAAAATTTCTACCAATACGCTAATGGTACTCGGTCTGGATATTTTTTCAACACCATGAAAAATACTATTTTCCAGTAAAGGTTGTAAAGTTAATAAGGGAATTTGTACCTGACTGAGCAGTTGCGGCTGTTCAATTTTCCATTCCACCTGCAAGCGTTCACCCAGACGAATCTGCTCAATCTCCAGATAACGCTGGCATAATTCAACTTCTTCCTGCAGCTTGACCAGCTTGACTTCCTGTAAACTGGCACGAAACAGACGTGACAGATTGAGCAGCATCTGCTCGGCTTTTTCAGGATCAATCGCAATCAGGCTAATGACATTATTTAAACTGTTGAATAAAAAATGCGGATGGATACGCGCTTGCAAGGCATGCACCTTGGCCTTTAGAGCACTTTGCTCGCGCAGATAATTCTGTTCGCGCAAATATAAATAGCGAAAACAGAATGCTCCCAGCAAGATACCATAACTTAAATGCAAATCCAGCCCGCCCCCCAGCTCGGCTGCAGTCAAGTCACGCAGATGAAAATTCTGGCCAAAATGCGTCAGCAGATTCAGGCTTAAAGTAGTCACCAGTACAATCAGCTGTAGCAATAAAAAACCAAAACCGAGCGAAAAGCCCAGACTCATCCGACCCAAACGTCTTTGAAAATATTCAATAAAGGCAGTAAAGGCCAGTAACACCCAGTTAATGTACAGCACATATTGCAGCAGTCGTGAACCGGTTAATGCCTGCCAGCCTTGCGCTTCAGCCAGTGCCAGCACCATGGCCAATACATTGCTGGCAATAAATAATTCAATTAGATGTTGCCAACGCCCTATTTTCGTAAAAAAATAACTGTAATTTTTTTCATCAGCCGTATCTGCAAAAGATGATCTCACCTGCCCTTCGGCAAGTGATTCCGAATTTGTTATACTCGTTTTCAAATTATTGCTTTTTATTCTATTGAGCCGATATGACCACATCTTCTAATTCCTCAAATCCGTCACAAGCCCAAACTTCGGGTATGTGGGGCGGTCGTTTCTCTGAAGCGACTGATGCTTTTGTTGCTGAATTTACAGCATCTGTTCAATTTGACCAACGCTTTTATAAACAAGATATTGCTGGCTCAATTGCGCATGCAACGATGCTTGCCAAAGTAGGCGTACTTACGACTGAAGAGCGTGACGATATTATCCAAGGTTTAAATACCATTCAGGCTGAAATTGAAGCAGGTCAATTTGAATGGCGTATTGACCTTGAAGATGTCCACATGAACATCGAATCGCGCCTTACTCAGCGTATTGGCATTACAGGTAAAAAATTACACACTGGTCGTAGCCGTAACGACCAAGTGGCAACCGATATTCGTTTGTATGTCCGTGACGAAATTGATGCCATTTTAGAATTATTAAAAAAATTACAACACGGCATTTTGAGCTTGGCAGCCAAAAACACGCATACAATTATGCCTGGTTTTACCCATTTGCAAACCGCACAGCCTGTGACTTTTGGTCATCACCTTATGGCATGGTTCGAAATGTTGGTACGTGACTCTGAGCGTTTAATTGACTGCCGCAAACGTGTTAATCGTATGCCTTTGGGTTCTGCTGCTTTGGCAGGTACCACTTACCCAATTGACCGTGCTTTTACCGCAGAATTGTTGGGCTTTGAAGCTGTATCTGAAAACTCGTTAGATGCTGTATCAGACCGTGATTTCGGGATTGAATTTAACGCCGCTGCATCGCTGATTATGATGCACCTGTCGCGTATGTCGGAAGAACTGATTCTGTGGACCTCAGCCCAGTTTAAATTTGTGAATATTCCTGACCGTTTCTGTACCGGCTCATCAATCATGCCGCAAAAGAAAAACCCGGATGTCCCTGAACTGGTTCGCGGTAAAACCGGCCGTGTTTATGGTGATTTAATGAGCCTGTTGACCCTGATGAAAGGTCAACCACTGGCCTATAACAAAGACAACCAGGAAGACAAAGAGCCTCTGTTTGATGCAATTGATACTGTACGTGGTTCACTGATGGCGTTTGCTGACATGATTCCGGCATTGGTGCCTAACATTGCAGAAATGCGTGAAGCGGCGCTGCGTGGTTTCTCTACTGCAACCGACCTTGCGGATTACCTGGTGAAAAATGGCGTTGCTTTCCGTGATGCCCATGAAATTGTTGGTAAAGCGGTCGCACTGGGCGTACAGGAAGGCAAAGACCTGTCTGAACTGACCCTGGAACAGCTGCAGCAGTTCTCTGACCTGATTCAGGCCGATGTATTTGAAAAAGCCTTGACTCTGGAAGCTTCAGTGAATGCACGTAACCATATTGGGGGGACTGCTCCGGCACAAGTCGCTGCTGCGATTGAACGCGCCCACGCCCGTTTAGAGCAACTTTACGCTTAATCTTAAATTCGGAGTATGGATATGTCTCGACAAGTATTTTGCCGTAAGTATCAACAAGAAATGGAAGGCTTGGACTTTGCCCCGTTCCCGGGTGCCAAAGGTCAGGAATTATTTGATACCGTATCTAAACAGGCCTGGAACGAATGGCTGAAACATCAGACCACGCTGATCAATGAAAAGCGTTTAAATGTGTTTGAAGCAGATGCGAAAAAGTTTCTGGAAGAACAGCGCGAAAAATTCTTCAATAATGACGAAACCTTAGAAAAAGCCGAAGGGCTAAAGCCTGAGTAAAACTTAAAGCGCTGCTTTAAGTTTTACGCAAGACAAGGACGAAGTCCGCGTAGGCTTTCATGCAAAAAGAATCTCCATTTTTGGGGATTCTTTTTTATGCACGGTTGTAAAAATTACGTAAGACAAGCGAAGCGCGTAGTTTCAAATGTCTCAAAGGAGTCTGAAGAGGCTCCTTTTTTATACTCGATACTGCTCCGCCACGCCGCAAGACGAGAAGCTGTGCTTCGAGTAAAAAAGAAAGCGCTGCTTTAAGTTTTACGCAAGACAAGGGCGAAGTCCGCGTAGACTTTCATGCAAAAAGAATCTCCATTTTTTGGGGATTTTTTTATGCACGGTTGTAAAAATTACGTAAGACAAGCGAAGCGCGTAGGCTTAAATTTGAAAGGCTCCAGAAATGGAGCTTTTCTTTTACTCTATCCAAACCCAAGATCAACCACTGCACATAGGGTTTTATCTCGGAAGATGCTTTTAGCCTTTAATCCAAAAAAATTTCATCGATAAAAAATGAATTCCTCTTCATTCACCCATTTCAGGCTTGGCACAGAAAAAGTAGATGAACTCTGTTGTTTTCCAGCCGCAAGCTCCCTGTTTATAGTGAGCTTAAGGTGATTGGTTTTTATTGAATTGACAGGTATATCTGGACAACTATAAAGTTTTACTTCACCAAAATCAGGGGTTTATAATTTAGATTAAAATTAACCTATTTAACCGATTGGTATTGTAACTGGCCGATACATTTGTTCATAAAACTCAACATTAGACTACAATAAGCTTAAAGATTTCCGCGCATCATCTTCCTATAATAACAATCAAGGAGATGGAAGCATCTCTTATAATAGATATAAATATCCCCGATTTCGATCTCAGATTTCCCCCAAAATCTGGGATTTTTTTTATCCATTTTATGCGTAATCCATAAAAAAAGCCTGAAATTATTTCAGGCTGTTTCTGGTATTCAAACTTAGCGTTCTTGAACTTTCTGTTCAATTTCTTCCATGCTGGTATGACGCACATCCAGACCTTTGACCATATAAATCACTTGCTCGGAAATATTACGCGCATGGTCACCAATCCGCTCTAGGGAACGCAGTACCCACATTACATTGATGACACGGGAAATATGACGCGGATCTTCAATCATATAGGTCATTAAGGTCCGGGTGGCCGACTGGTATTCACGGTCGATATCGGCATCGGCCAGCAGTACACGTAAAGCCTGATCGACATCTAAACGGGCAAAAGCATCCAGCGCATCATGAATCATGACTCGCACCTGGTTACCAATATGACGGGTCTCCATATAACCGCGCGGCGAGCCCCCTTCTTCACATAGGCTTTGTGCAATCCGGGCAATTTTGGCCGCTTCATCGCCAATACGTTCCAGGTCGGTATTGGCCTTGCTCATGGCAATCACCATGCGCAGGTCAATTGCAGCGGGATGACGGCGTGCCAAAATCAGGGTTAATGCTTCATCAATTTCAGTTTCCAGACGGTTCACTGCATTGTCCTGAAATTGCACCTCTATTGCCATCGCGGCATCTGTGTCCAGCAATGCATGAATCGCATTGGCCACCTGCTGCTCTACCAAGCCACCCATGGTCATGAATTTTGTATTGACATCCTGTAGATCTTCATTAAATTGAGAAGAAATATGGTGATTTAACACAGGATTATTTGGACTCAAGAGATGTACTCCAATGCAATAATAACGGACTTATTTGATCATTGATTATTAAATCATATTAAACATTAAGCTTTTATGACAATTTAAACAAGTGCCCGATTACATCATTTTATTTTATTGAAATTTAAGGTTTTTCTATTAACCACAAGTTCATCTCGGCCAGATCTTTTTCACTGAGTTGCCCCACCGATGCCCGGAGGCGCAGCACATTAATCAGATAATCATATTTGGCATTCAAATAGTCCTGCTTGGCCGAAAAAGCATTACGCTGGGCCAGCAGGACATCGACCATGGTTTTTAGGCCTTCATGATATTGGGCACGGGAGGCGCGCGATACCAGTTGCGCCGATTGCATGGCCGCCTGTCGTGCCTGTAACTTGGATTGATCGGTTTCCACCTGCAAATAGGCACTTTTTACATCGGTATTGGCTTTACGGATGGCCGCATCCAGCTCGGCTTCGGCTTTATCGACATTCACTGCTGCTTTCTGGATATTGCGCTGGGTACGGCCGCCGGTAAACACATTCCAGTTCATTTCAATGCCGACCTGATCAAACTGACCATCCTGAGAAATCAGGCTTTGTGGCGTCTGCTTGTTATAGCCATAAGTACCGACCGCTTCAATTTGCGGATAACGCGCGGCCTGCTCCACCCGTTTCTGGTCTTCGGCATAACGCTGCTGCAAGCGGGCCTGCAAAATGGACAGGTTCTGACTTTGTGCCAGCTCGGTCCATGCTTCTAAACTGGCCGGATAAGGCTTTTGGAACTGAAAGTCATCTCGCAGTACCGCCAGATTTTCACGATATGGCCCGATCAGCTGTGCCAGTTGTTCCTGTGCCAGCACCAGCTGAACATGAGTGGCAATCCGGTTGGCCTTGGCATTTTGATATTGCGCCTCGGCTTCGCTGACATCACTGCGCGCAACCAGTCCTTCACGCAGCTTGGCATTCATCATGTTCAGCTGTTCCAGCAGCGCCTGCTCTTCCTGTAAATAGGCGGTGGTTAAAGACTGCTGACGTAGCACATTAAAGTAGGCCTCGGCCACATTTAAGATATGCTCCTGCTTTTGCAGTCTTAAGGTGACTTCACTGAGACTGAGTGAGGTTTTGACCTGTTTTAGGCCTTCCCAGGCATCCCAGCGGAATAAAGGCTGGCGTGCAGTGACACTCACCTGACGGGTGGTGGTTGCTGAAGGCGACAGGCTTTCAGAGCTGACTGGAAAACCTGGAATTGTCGCAGCATTGGCGTCCTGACTGCGCCGGGTGATATTGCCAGACACAGTCACGGTCGGCAGCAAATTGCCTTTGGCAATGCCTAAATTCAGTTGATCGGCTTCATATTGCAGCAGATTGGCCTGCCAGTTCGGATCGGTGGCTTTGGCACGCTCATAGGCCTCGAC
The DNA here is from genome assembly GCF_013418865.1 of Acinetobacter sp. YH12117. Lineage (NCBI taxonomy): Bacteria > Pseudomonadati > Pseudomonadota > Gammaproteobacteria > Moraxellales > Moraxellaceae > Acinetobacter > Acinetobacter sp. YH12117. Next base: position 52,605 of record NZ_VPBF01000013.1, on the reverse strand, counting down.
CAGATCCAAGGCTTGCGTCCAAGGGCTAAACAACAGCAGGCCCAATATACATATTTTTTTCTTCATTTTATTCGTTTAACTCATCTCGCCAAAATGGCCATGTCTCAGTCAAGCATTGACTCAATTTGCTCCATAGTAGCGATTTATCGCATTTTTTTCGTATGTTTTTGATTATTTTTTTATATTTTACCGCTTTAACCCGAGCAGCAAGCTGTCCAGTTGAGTTGAGCCAAGAGCGCACTCACAGCCATGTAACCAAACTTCAGCACAACGCTACAATTCGCCGGCCCGAAGCTGGTTACAATAGCGCCATACATTCCGCACTTGTTGTTTTTTGCTGCTTTTTTTAATTGGGTTATCGTGAAGCTTATTTCTCCCCGCTGGCGTACTTTACTGCTCAGTTTATGTTCTGCAATGGTTTTGACCGCGTGTCAAAGGCCAGAACCCCCTGTGGTCATTGAACAGAAGCCGAAGCAGGCTGTGGCTGAACAGGCGGTCGATTTAAAGTCGATCTGCCGCGGCATTGAACAGGAAATGCGCGAGATTAACCAGCAGCGCACCACCTTTGCCCTGGAACAGATTAACCAGGATTTAAAAGTCTGTTTGCCACTAATGGATTTCCCCGACCAGCAGCATCTGCTGGAACTGTCTGCCCAGATGTACCAGAATTTTCTGAAAGTCGAACGTACCGCCCAGCAGCAGACCGCTTTTGATCAGTATGCCTTTGATCTGGCCCAGCATCCCACCATTCAGCAAAGCCATTTCGAACAGTTTGCCTTACGCGACCAGTATCTGCTGAAACACAAAGGTCAGGCCTATGTCGACCTGTATGATGCCGGTGAAGGGCAACTGGTCTATCGGCGTAATCCGCAGTACCTGGCTCGTATTTTTGCGCCTTATCTGCCCGATGCCGAACGGATTTTTATTGAAAATCTGGCCGAACAGAATATGCAACGTCCGATTCGTGATGGCGGCCTGACCATTGATGCCCAGGAAGTGGTGCGTCGCGCCCTGTTCTGGGAAGATTATGTCAAAAACTATCCTGACAGCAGTTATATCCGCGATGCGCGTTATCTGGATCAGGTCTATCGTATGTTCCTGTTTAAAGGCACCTTAAATACCCCGGTTTCAGACAGCTATGAAGCAGAATATGCGATTCAACCCAGTGTCTGGTATGAAATTGAAAAGCTGGCCAAGCTGGAGCAGTCGCGACTGGCAGATCAGGCGCGTAAATTCCGCAGCTTTGTACAGATGTCGCCACAGGAACGGCGTAACCGTATTCCAGTCAGCCTGACCGCACAAGAACAAAACAATGAACGTGCCAACACCCTGGCGCTAAAGCAGCTGTCCCATTATCTGGATTTACCGCTAAACGGCTTAAGTCCGACCCGTGACTGTTTTAGCGATGCGGTCTGTATGCCTTATCAGAATAACTAAGCCACCCACCAATTTGGCAGTTTTATCACTGGCCTTTTTAAGCCAACCTGTTAAGATTTAAGCAGCTTGACGGAGCGCGAGTAAATCCTCGCTGAGATTGTGTAATTGTCTAACCGTATAGATGATTAAGCACAAGTACCGTTGAACCTGATCAGGTTAACACCTGCGTAGGAATCAAGCGCAACTAAACCTTAAGTTTCGATTTATTATTCAGGATAAATCCGTTTCGTTTTGGTCGTGCTTGATTCGTTGATGCTCTTCATAAGGATCATGGTATGAACCAATTAACGAATCTTTCTTCTGAGGCCATTTCTGCTCAACACGAGCAAGATGCCAAAGACCTCACCCGTATTTTACCCGCTTCGAGCAAAGTCTATATTCAGGGCTCACGTGAGGATATCCGTGTCCCGATGCGCCAGATTGAACTGACTGAAACCCCAACCAGTTTAGGCGGTGAACACAATCCGCCGGTAATGGTCTATGACACCTCTGGCGTTTACACCGACCCGGAAGTCAATATTGATCTGAACCAGGGTTTACCGAATGTGCGTGAACGCTGGATTGAAGAGCGTAACGATACTGAAATTCTGGATCAGCTCAGTTCTAAATTCGGTCAGGAACGCCTGCGCGATATCCGCACCGCCGACATCCGTTTTGCCCATATCCAGAAACCGCGTCGGGCCAAACGCGGGCATAACGTGACCCAAATGCATTATGCCAAACAGGGCATTATTACCCCGGAAATGGAATACATCGCTATCCGTGAAAACCTGCGCCAACAGCAAGGCGTCGATATGCGCCAGCATCCGGGACAAAACTTTGGCGCACAAAACCTGCGTGAAATTACCCCGGAATTTGTACGTCAGGAAGTCGCTGCCGGCCGCGCCATTATTCCCGCCAACATTAACCACCCTGAAATTGAGCCAATGATTATTGGCCGTAATTTCCTGGTGAAAATTAATGCCAATATTGGTAACTCGGCACTGGGTTCTGACATTGCCGAAGAAGTGGCAAAAATGACCTGGGCCACCCGCTGGGGCGCCGACACCATCATGGATTTATCGACCGGGAAAAATATTCATGAAACCCGCGAATGGATTATCCGTAACTCACCCGTGCCAATTGGTACCGTGCCCATTTATCAGGCCCTGGAAAAAGTCAACGGCGTGGCAGAAGACCTGACCTGGGAAATCTTTAAAGACACCCTGATTGAACAGGCCGAACAAGGTGTGGATTACTTCACCATTCATGCCGGGGTACTGCTGCGTTATGTACCGCTGACCGCCAACCGTCTCACCGGTATTGTGTCACGTGGCGGTTCAATCATGGCGCAGTGGTGTCTGGCGCATCATGAAGAAAACTTCCTGTACACCCACTTCGATGAAATCTGTGAAATCATGAAAGCCTATGACGTGTCATTCAGTCTGGGCGATGGCCTGCGTCCGGGCTGTATTCAGGATGCCAATGATGAAGCACAATTCAGCGAACTTCGTACCCTGGGCGAGTTAACGCATCGCGCATGGGAACATGATGTACAGGTGATGATTGAAGGCCCGGGTCATGTGCCAATGCATATGATCAAGGAAAATATGGATCTGCAACTGGAAGTCTGCAAAGAGGCGCCGTTCTATACCCTTGGTCCGCTAACCACCGATATTGCACCGGGCTATGACCATATTACCTCGGCCATTGGGGCCGCTATGATTGGCTGGTATGGCACGGCCATGCTGTGCTACGTGACGCCAAAAGAGCATTTAGGTCTGCCGAACAAGAAAGATGTTAAAGACGGTATTATCACCTACAAGATTGCTGCACATGCCGCCGATCTGGCCAAAGGTCATCCGGGTGCGCAGGCGCGTGACAATGCCCTGTCCAAAGCCCGCTTTGAATTCCGCTGGGAAGATCAGTTTAACCTGAGTCTGGACCCGGATACGGCGCGCAGTATGCATGATGAAACCTTGCCGAAAGAAGCACACAAATCAGCGCACTTCTGTTCGATGTGTGGACCGAAATTCTGCTCCATGAAAATCACCCAAAATGTGAGAGATTATGCGCAAAATCAGAATCTTGCTAAAGAAGCCATGCAAAGTGATACAGAGGTTGCGGAAGGTCTCAAAGCCATGAAGGAGACCTATCAGCAGACTGGTCAAAAATTGTACCACAACGTCTAAACTATCGAAAAAGAGTTTGTGTTCCATTTAATCTCAGTTAGGATGAAAACTGATGTTCTTCATCCGTATGATGTTTTATGGAAATACTTAAACAGGCGACCTATGGTCGAAATGAACTGCGCATTCAACAGCGTGAATTCTTGTTTCGTGGCTTTATTCAGGTTGAAAAAGTCAGTCTGAGCCATCGCCTGTTTAATCAAAACCACTATACACCGGTCATTCATCGGGAGTTGATTCAACGCCCGGAGGCAGCCGGTGTATTGTTATATGATGAAAAAAAACATAAATTTGCATTAATAGAACAATTTCGTATTGGGGCAATGGATGATCAGGATTCTCCCTGGCAACTTGAAGTCATTGCGGGCGTACTCGATGGTGATGAATCACCGGAAAGCTGCATTCGCCGTGAAACCCTAGAAGAATCAGGCTGCGAAGTTGAAGAACTGCAGCATCTGTTTACCTTCTATCCTTCTGCAGGGGCTTGTGCGGAAATCTTTCATTTATATAGTGCGAAAGTAAATTTGCCGGAACAAGGCGGTGTGTTTGGTCTCAGTGAGGAAGGCGAAAATATTCAATTGCATATTTTTGAATATGAGCACTTACCCATCTTATTGGCCAATGGTCGGCTCAGGAATGCGCCGCTGATCATCGCCCTGCAATGGTTACAACAACAAATTAAACCATAAGGAATGTCTAAGGGGCCAGGCATGACTTTTATAAGCAAAAATACACAAAGCTGGACCATCGTCCAGATTTCAGACACACATTTAATGGATCAGGAAGACCTTAAATTTGTGCAGATGAATCCGGAACACAGCTTTCATGGCATCATGCGTGATATTCAGCAACGTTATCCTGAGCTGGATGCCATTGTTCATACCGGGGATCTGGCACAGGTGCCAGTGCCGGCGACCTATGCGCGCTATCTGGCATTTATGCACCGCCTAAATATTCCGTTTTATCAGATTCCGGGCAATCATGATGAGGTGGAGTATTTTCCGTTTCACCAGCAGCAAAACCGGGTACATGCCATTCATTTGGGTCGCTGGACCATCATGCTGCTGAACAGTGCGGTCAAGAATCAGATTGATGGCCGGATTGAACCCTCCCAGCTCGCGCAACTGGACCAGCTGTTAACCGAACATGCCAGCCAGCATGTGATTCTGGCCTGTCATCATCATCCTTTTGCCATGCAGTCGCATTGGGTCGATCAGCACAAACTGAAAAATACCGCAGATCTGACTGAAGTGATGGCCAAGCATCAGAATATTAAAGCGGTTTTATTTGGTCACGTGCATCAGGATTCGCTGAACATCTGGAACAATATTCCTTTTTATTCAACACCTTCGACTTCAGTGCAGTTTAAACCGCACAGTGATGATTTTGCCCTGGGACAGGAAGCACCGGGCTATCGGGTCTTGCATTTAAAGGACAATGGCGAGTTCGACACACAGGTACATCGTGTTGAAAATTTAGTCGGTCAAATAAATAATGAAATTTCAGGTTATTAACTTTTCATTTTAATCTTTTTGCTTTAAGTTATGGCTGCGAAGGAAAACGTGATACGACGAAATCCAAACATCAAAGACTATCAATATACATAAAAAGTCTATATGATGACGACCCCCGAAGGGATAATCTTCTCCTTGGGAGTGGATAAAAACACTTGCATATCACCATATTTTTTGCGTATAGATAATACGTATATGATGAGGAATGCCCTACATGGCGAATGACAACCAAAATCAAGTCTTGGACGAACAAACAGATGTTGTAGAGGAAAAATCTACAAAGCGCGTGCGTAAGACAAAGCCAAAGGCGTCAGAAGGTGGTTCTACTGCTAGCTTATTTGGTATTGAGCCTTATCAGCCGAAAAAAAATGAAGAATATATGTCTGAGGGCCAGCTTGAGCACTTCCGTCAGATTCTCTTGGCCTGGAAAGCCGAGCTGATGTCTGAAGTTGATCGTACGCTAAACACAATGCAAGATGAAAATACTGCATTGCCTGACGTAAACGACCGCGCCACTCAGGAAGAAGAGTTTGCTATCGAGTTACGTACCCGTGACCGTGAACGCAAACTGATCCGTAAAATTGAACAATCCATTGAAGCCATTAAAAACGATGACTACGGTTTCTGTGAAACCTGCGGAATCGAAATTGGTTTACGCCGTTTAGAAGCGCGTCCAACTGCGACTTTGTGTATTGACTGCAAAACTTTGGCAGAAATCAAAGAGAAGCAAAATAACGGTTAAGCATGTCTATTCGTAATCCCTCCCTGCCCCTCCCTTTGATAAAGGGAGGGAAAGCTGAAGAGAATTACGTGGGCCGGTTTGCGCCATCGCCAACCGGCCCTTTGCATTTTGGTTCCCTCATTACTGCGGTGGCCAGTTATTGTGACGCCAAGGCCCAGCATGGGCGCTGGCTGGTCCGTATTGAAGACACCGACATTCCCCGTATTTATCCCGGCAGTGAAGCGCATATCCTGCGTTCTCTAGATGCCTTTCAGTTCGAGCCGGATGGCGAGATTCTGTTTCAAAAAGACCGTTTGGCCATTTACGAAGACGTTCTTGAGCAACTCGCCGAGCAAGGCTGGGTCTATGCCTGTCAGTGCACGCGTAAAATGCTCGGTTCCAATCATATTTATGCTGGCACCTGCCGCAATCTGCAACTCTCCTTTGCACAGCAGGCCATCCGCCTGAAAGTGACCGATATAGACATTTGCTTTGAAGACCGCTTGCAGGGCCGACATTGCTCCAACCTGCAACAAGATCTGGGTGATTTTGTCTTAAAACGCCGTGACGGGATTATTAACTATCAGCTGGCCGTGGTGGTCGATGACTATCTGCAAGGCATTACCGATGTCGTCCGCGGCGCAGACCTCTTGGACAATACCGAACGACAGATCTGGCTTGGGCGGGTGCTGGGCTATCCGGAACTGCGCTATCTGCATTTGCCGCTGGCCATGAATGATCAGGGGCAAAAACTCTCCAAGCAGAACCTGGCCCAGCCGCTGGATTTAAATCAGGCTCCTCTGCTATTACAAAAGGCGCTCACGGCTTTGCACCAACCCCCGGTAGTTTTAGACACCCCGGCACGTATGCTGCAGCAAGCCATTGCCCAGTGGTCAATTGACGCCATTCCACATACAACTCAGCTACAGGGCAGCTACGCATAACTACACAATTTGCGCTAATCTAGAAAAAAATAACTGCAAGATGGGATTACTATGTTTTTTATTTTCGGGATTGGTCCAAAAACCAAAGTGCTGGAGAAAAACCAGTTTGTCTGTCCGGTCTGTCGCACCCGCACCAGCTATGAACTGAAGCAGCAGCGCAATTATTTTTCCTTATTTTTTATTCCTTTAATTCCGCTATCCAAAGCCAAAGGCAGCTTTGTCAAATGTCTGAACTGTAAAACAGAAATGCCAAGCACGGTGTTGCACCATGCTCAGCCAGATCCATTTCAGCAGAGCAATCTAGAAGCTTGATTCCTCACGGCTTGGATTGGTTTGCTGGGTAGTACTTTCAATCTTTAAAATCAGACTGACCATCACCGCACACATAATTAGCGATGAACCCCCATAACTGATAAATGGCAGGGTCAATCCTTTGGTCGGCAACATGCCCATATTCATGCCGGCATTCACCAGAATCTGTAACAGGAAGATGATGCTGATGCCATAGGCCAGATAACCGGCACGCAAGTACTGATGACGCAAGGCACGATGACCAATGCGAATACAGCAGACCAGCATGGTGAAAGACAGGCTCAGCACCACCAGAATGCCAAAAAAGCCAAATTCTTCGCCTAAAACGGCCAGCATAAAGTCGGTATGCGCTTCCGGCAGATAGGACATTTTCTGGATACTATGCCCCAAACCCACCCCGGCCCATTCACCACGGCCAAAAGCCATTAAGGCATTTGACAGCTGATAACCGGCCCCGAGCGGATCATTCCACGGGTTAGAGAAAGACATTAAACGTTCAAAACGATAGGGTTCAAACACCACCAAGAAGGTAAACGCACCCAGCATCGCACCCAAGGCAATCCCGAACTGAATCAGCGGTGCACCGGCCAGGAAGAACACGCCAAGCATGGTCAGCGCAATCACCACGGTCGCACCCAAATCCGGTTCTGCCATAATCAGACCCACAGTCGCTGCCATAATTACCGCCAGCCGCACCAGACCTTTAATATTATTACGCACTTCTTCGGCGCGACGTACCACGTAGTCGGCGGTAAAAATGGCCATCATCACCTTGGCCACTTCCGAAGCCTGCAAGGTAAACCCGGCCACCCGAATCCAGCGTTTGGAACCATTGACTTCGGTGCCAACCACCAGTACTGCAATCAGCAAGGCAATGGTAATAATCCATAAAAAGAAGGTGTTATTGAACCAGAGGTTTAAGGGAACTTTATACACGGTATAGGCGGCAGCTAGCGCCACCGCAATTGAAATACCATGCCGCAGTACATAATGGAAGGCATTTTCATGCATACGCTCGGCATAGGGCATTGAGGCAGATGCCACCATAATCGAGCCGATACAGAGCAAGGCCAATACGCTAAAAATGAGCACATTGCGCACATTTACTTCGGCCGGTAACCGCGGCAACCAGCGCTCATAGACCTGATTGATTTTATTGATCGTTGTCTGAGCAAAGCCAGCCATATCCCAAATCCTTATTATTCTTGACCAAGTTCGTTGACATAAGTCACGAACTGACGACCACGTTCCGGATAGCCCGAGAACATATCAAAACTTGCACATGCAGGTGACAATAACACGACATCCTGCGGCTGGGTATGCTGCTGGCACAGTGTGACCGCCTGTTGCAGACTGTCGGCATGGAGCAGCGTGGTAGTGCCCTGTACTGCCGCTTCAATGAGTGCGGCATCTTCACCAATCAACACTGCCAGTTTGGCATATTGACTGAGCGCCTGACGCAGTGCCTTAAAGTCCTGGCCTTTGCCCTGCCCGCCTAAAATAATGGCCACCTGACCACCATACGGCTGAATTGCTGCACCCAAGCCTTCCAGTGCCGCAAGGGTGGCACCAATATTGGTGCCTTTGGAGTCGTTATAATAACGCACGCCTGCGACCTCTTCGACGAATTCACAGCGATGCTCCAGACCTTTAAAGCTTTTTAAGGTGTTCAGCATACTGTCCATCGGCAGGCCAATCGCTTCACCCAGCGCCAGACAGGCCAAGGCATTGGCAATATTATGCGTACCCTGAATATACATGTCGCTGCTTTTCAGCAGACGTTCACGGCCACGCGCCAGCCAAATGGTGCCATCTGTTTCTTTTAAAATACCGAACTGGTTGATATCTGGTGCGTTCAGGCCAAAGCTCTGCATAGGGGTGGTATCTGGCACCAGCGGACGGGTCAGTGCATCATCACGGTTATACACCACCTGTTTCACGCCCTGGAAAATACGGTGTTTGGCGGTGTGATAACCGAGCATGTCACCATGACGGTCCAGATGGTCTTCACTCATGTTCAGCACCACCGCCACTTCAGCATTCAGGTTTGACGTGGTTTCTAACTGAAAGCTGGAAAGTTCCAGAATATACAGCTCCGGATCATCTTTGGTTAAATCCAGCGCTGGACGGCCCAGATTGCCCCCAACCGCGACCTTCTTGCCAGCATCGGCAGCCATCAGGCCAATTAGTGTGGTTACGGTACTTTTGGCATTGGAACCGGTAATGGCCACAATTGGCTTGTCAGTGGCACGGCGTAAAATCTGGATTTCACTGACCACCGGAATGCCCTGTGCCATTGCCGCCTGAATTTCTGGCAGTTTTGGATCAAGCCCCGGACTGATGATAATTTCTTCAGCAGACAACAGCAGTTCCTGGTCAAACTGGCCAAAACTGGTCTGAACCTCGGCCGGAATCTGGTCATAGCCGGGGGGTGTCGCTCGAGAGTCTGTTACGGCAACGCGGTAGCCCTGATCATGCAAGAAGTTGACTGCTGCAACACCTGAAATGCCAAGACCTGCCACAACTTTTAATCCACCGCGTTGTATTAACATTTGAGCTCCATCAATGATTTGGATTTTAAACTGCGGAAATGTTAGCACTTTGGGGTTTTGAATGCTTTTTCTGTTTGCAGTTTCTGGAAAAAATTTTGTGTCAGTGCGTAAAAAAGCCGTCATAGAGATGACGGCTTTTTTGATGCTCAAGGGCTTACTTCCACTTGACCCCTTGTACTTCAGTTTTCTTGCTGGCCTGCTCCGACACCGGACAATCACAGCCACCGCCACAACCGGCAGCCATTTTCGGTCTGAACCATTTGCCCAGCGTGTGCCAGCCTTTTGCCGTACAGGCATCCGACAACTTCAGAAAGACTGAATTTGAAGTCTTCGGGAATACCTTTTTGAAGACCACCAGCGTGCTCCACATCACCAATACCGCCACAATCAATACTTCAATCATTTCAGTCTCCTTTTTTTGTTTCGGCTTAAGCCAACAGGTTGGATGCAATCTGATAGGTCAGGAATGACATCAAATAGGCCAGACCAAACAGATACACGGTCATAAAGCCCACTGTTTTCCACGATGCCGTTTCACGGCGTACCGTGGCCAGCGTCGCCAGACAGTGCGGTGCATAAATAAACCAGACCAGTAGCGATAAACCGGTCGCCAATGACCAGCCCAAGTCACCACCGCTGCTGATGATGCTGGCCAGACCATCGGCCATGGCATCTTCGTCCCCTGACAGGGCGTAAATGGTACCCAGTGCAGCCACCACCACTTCACGGGCTGCCATTGCTGGAATCAAGGCAATACAGATCTGCCAGTTAAAGCCCAGTGGGGCAAAAATTGGCTGCATGATATGGCCCAGCATCCCGGCAAAGGTATAATCAATCGCCGGCATGGTCGCGCCTTCTGGCGGCTGCGGGAAGGTACACAGGAACCAGAGCAGAATCGACAGGGCAAAGATGATGCCACCGACCCGTTTCAGGAAGATTCGGGCGCGATCCAGCAAACCAATCCAGACGTTTTTGATGTCCGGGAAACGGTAACTTGGCAGTTCCATCAACAGCATGTGATCGGACTTGTCTTTCTGGAAAAACTTCAGCACAAAAGACACGCCTAGCGCACTTAAAATACCAGCCATATACAGCGCAAACAGCACCAGACCCTGCAGGTTAAACAGGCCCCATACCGTTTGTTCCGGAATAAAGGCGGCAATTAACAGCGCATACACCGGTAAACGCGCGGAACAGGTCATCAGCGGTGCCACAAAAATAGTGGTTAAACGGTCACGCGGGTCGCTGATACTGCGCGTTGCCATAATCCCCGGAATCGCGCAGGCAAAGCTGGACAATAACGGAATAAAGGCACGGCCACTTAAACCGGCTTTAAACATCAGTTTATCCAGCAAGAATGCGGCACGCGGTAAATAACCCGATTCTTCCAGAACCAGAATAAAGAAGAACAGAATCAGAATTTGCGGCAGGAACACCACCACACCACCGGCACCGGCAATAATCCCGTCCACCACCAGACTGTTCAGTAAAGGATGAGCAATACTGCCACCAATCACTTCACCCAGCCAGCCAAAGAAGGTTTCAATCCCGTCCATAAATGGGGCTGCCCAGGCAAAGACCGCCTGGAAAATGATAAACATCATGACCGCCAGACTGACCAGACCCAGCACCGGATGCAGGAACACCTTATCGAGGAAATCGGAACGTTTATCTTCCTGATCGACGTATTGCACCACATCATTCAGCAGGGTTTCGACCTTCTGATGGGCATCGCCTTTCAGACCGGTCAATTCGGTATGTGGCAGCGCATATTTACCCTGATCCAGCGCATTCATCAGGTTTTCAATCCCGGAACGGCGTACGGCCACGGTTTCTACCACCGGCACACCGAGGCGCTCAGACAGTTTCTGGGTGTTGATCTGCATGCCACGACGACGCGCTTCGTCCATCATGTTCAGCACCAGCAACATTGGACGACCCAGTTCAATCATTTCCAGTACCAGACCCAGATGCAGCTTCAGATTGGTGGCATCAACCACACACAGGAAAGCATCCTGCTGGCCTTCTTCTGCCAGTTTGCCCTGTACCACATCACGGGTAATGGCTTCGTCCGGGCTGGCAGCATTCAAGCTATAAGTGCCAGGTAAATCCAGCACCCGTACCGGCTTGCCTGAAGGTAAATTAAAATGACCGACTTTACGTTCGACCGTTACGCCGGCATAGTTGGCAACTTTCTGGCGTGTACCAGTTAAATGGTTGAATAATGAGGTTTTACCGCAGTTAGGATTCCCTACAAGGGCAATACGTAAGGCATCACTCATGTAGTGACTCCATCTTCAATTTCAATTTTCTCTGCTTCATTTTTGCGTAAGGCAAAACGGGTAAAACCGACCTGAATCAGAATCGGGTCCCCGCCAAAAACACCTTTGGTAATGACCTGAACGCGCGTGCCCGGCACAAACCCCAATGTTTCCAGACGGCTGGCCACCAAGTCATTGTGTGACTCGCCCCCCTCATCCTGCCGGATAATCTGGCGGATAATGGCCGTCTGCTTTACCTTTAACTCTGATAAACGCACTGTGAAATTCCTAAGCTCTTTTAAATAGTATACAAACAAATGAGAATAATTAACAAATAAGGATTGATTACGTTTCCGTTCTTATATCACATCGACAGCCCGGAAAAATTACTCTACATTGGAGAATTCCAATGATCTTGATCGAATTCTTAAATTAAAGTGATCCACATGCTCAATAAAAAGCCCCGCATTCCTGCACCTGTCACCATTCCGGAACATTTAAGCTATTTGCAGGGCTTTCGCGATCATCTAGTAGCACAAACCGTCAGTCCACATACCCGCAATGCCTATCTGTCCGACTTAATGTTATGCAGTGCCTGCGTGCCCAGTTCGATGCTGGACTGGAGTCATGATGATATTTCCGATGTCCTGATTGAATTGACCAAACAGCAAAAAAGCCCACGTTCGATTGCCCGCTGCCTATCGGCCTTAAGGGCTTTTTATAAATTTCTGCGTGAACAGAAACTGCGCGCCGACAATCCGGTCGCCGCACATAAAACCCCAAAACTGGGCCGGGCCTTGCCCAAAGATCTGTCCGAAGCCGATGTTGAAGCGCTAATTCAGGCACCGGATGTCAATACAGCGCTGGGCCTGCGTGACCGGGCCATGTTTGAAGTGCTGTATGCCTGTGGGTTACGGGTGTCTGAATTGCTGAATTTACGTCTGGAGCTGATTAACCTGAAACAGGGTTATTTGCGCATTGTCGGCAAAGGCAATAAAGAACGTCTGGTGCCTTTAGGCCAGGTCGCCTGTGAATGGGTAGAACACTATCTGCAAGAGGCGCGGCCGCAGCTATATAAAACCAGCACCGATTATTTATTTCTGACCCAGCATGGCGGCATCATGAGCCGGCAGAACTTCTGGTATGCGATTAAACGCTATGCACTACAGGCCGGGATTCAGGCCGAATTATCGCCGCATACCTTACGCCATGCCTTTGCCACGCATCTGCTCAATCATGGCGCGGACCTGCGCGTGGTGCAAATGCTGCTGGGGCATAGCGACCTGTCGACCACACAAATTTATACCCATGTCGCGCAGATTCGCATGCAGCAGCTGCACGCGACCCATCATCCTCGCGCTTAACCGCACTGCCGAAATACGACCAAGAAGTTTTCGATCGGTCATTTTTTTTTGTTATGCTAGCCTCCTTGTTTTTATATCGATAAGAAAAGGGTTAGCAATGACATTTACCCGCGCGAAAATTGTAATGGCCATGACACTTGCTGCAGGCCTGGGCCTGACGGCATGCTCGAGCAATAATGATGAGAAAAAACAAACCACGCTTACGGCCAGTGCACCGGCAACCGGGGAAGCCTCTACCCTTTCTGAACGTAATGCCCAGCAGCGTCTGGTCAAAACCCTGGAACAGCATTTTAAAACTGCTGGCATTCAGGCCAAAATCACGGAAGTTAAAACCACGGAAGTCCCGAATCTATACTGGGTCAGCCTGGAAGGCATGTCTGCGGTCTATGCCACCAGCGATGGCAAATACATTTTCCAAGGCGATGTGATCCGTTTAGGCGACAAACAGCTACATAACGTCGGTGAGAGCCTGCAAGCCGGCACCAATAAACAGATTTTTGCCAGCCTGAAAGAGCAGGATCTGCTGATCTATAAAGCCAAGGGTGAAACCAAACACATCATTTATGTGTTTACCGATGTCAGCTGCCCATACTGCCACAAGCTGCATGAACATATGGATGAGCTGAACAGCCAAGGCATTGAAGTACGCTATATTGCCTGGCCACGTGGCGAACAGTTTATTCCGGCCATGGAAAGCGTCTGGTGTAGCCAAGACCGCCATGCGGCCTTTGATCAGGCCATTGCCGGTGCTGAACTGCCTGCCGCCAGCTGCAAAACGCCAGTACGTGAACACTATCAGCTGGGTCTGAATATCGGGGTGAACGGTACCCCGGCAATCTATAGTGCAGACGGGGTTTACCTTGGTGGTTATCTGTCGCCAAGCGAATTGCTGAAGCGTTTAAATAACTAATTTTAATGGGTTAAATTACTGTTTTTTATAGATCAAGAGAAAGTGATTTCTACGCTAGAGTCTTCAGCTTTTTTTAGCTATGATCTAAGCTCGCTTAAAATTGATTAAATATGGAGTGTGACGTGAAACCAGTTCGTCTGGCAATCCTCGGTCTTGGTACTGTGGGTGGTGGTGCCCTTAAACTATTAAAAGAAAATGCTGCTGAGATTAAACGTCGCACCGGTCGTGAAATTGAAATTACCTATGTCGGCACCCGTCGTCCGCGTCCAGACTTAAACTTACCTGAATCGGTCAAGCAAAGCTCTGACTTATTGGACATTGTCCGTCAACCGGATGTAGATGTCGTGGTTGAAGTCATGGGTGGGATTCATCCTGCATATGAAGTCATTATGGAAGCGATGAAACACGGCAAACATATTGTCACCGCAAACAAGGCCTTGCTGGCTGAACACGGCAACGAACTGTTTAAAGCCGCGGATGATCATGCCGTTCAGATCGCCTATGAAGCTGCGGTAGCTGGTGGTATTCCAATCATCAAGGTGATCCGTGAAGGTCTGGCCGCGAACAAGATTGAATGGCTGGCAGGTATCATTAACGGTACCGGTAACTTCATCTTAAGCGAAATGCGTGAAAAAGGCCGTGCCTTTGCCGATGTGCTGAAAGAAGCGCAAGAACTGGGTTATGCCGAAGCTGATCCAACCTTCGACGTTGAAGGCATTGATGCAGCGCACAAGCTGACTATCTTGGCCTCATGTGCATTTGGTATTCCGCTGCAATTTGACAAGGTGTACACCGAAGGCATTAGCAAAATTACCGCACAAGATGTCAAATATGCCGAAGATTTAGGTTTCCGCATCAAGCATTTAGGGATTGCACGCCGTACCGATGCCGGTATTGAATTGCGTGTGCATCCAACCCTGATTCCTGAAGAAGAACTGATTGCCAATGTAAATGGCGTGAAAAATGCGGTGCTGGTGCAGGCCAATGCAGTCGGTCCAACCCTGTATTATGGCGCCGGTGCCGGTGCAGGCCCGACCGCTTCAGCTGTGGTTGCTGACGTGGTCGATATTGTCCGTGACATCTCCTATACCGAAGACGGTGCAGGAACAATTCCGCAACTGGCCTTCGAAGCCTTAACCGACTTGCCAATTTTAAGCCGTGAACAGATGACCACGGGTTACTATATTCGCATTAATGCCGAAGACCAGACCGGTGTACTGGCCGATGTCACCACTATTTTAAGCCGTGCCGGTATCAGTATTGATGCCATCATGCAGCAATCTCGCTTAAAAGACCTTATTCCTATCGTGATTCTAACTGACCCAGTTCAGGAATCAAAAATGGATGAAGCGTTACAACAAATTCAAGCTTTGCCTGTGATTCATGGCGAAATTGTACGAATTCGTTTAGAATCGCTTGATAATTAATCGGGTCAAGGGGAATATTTCCCCTTGCCAAGCTCTACACACAATTGGAACATCATCATGTCGAATGCCAATCGTTATACTGGTTTAGTTGACCGTTATCGTGACCGTTTACCAGTGTCTGCAACTACACGTGCAATCTCTCTCGGTGAAGGGAATACCCCGCTAATCAAGCTTGAGAACATTCCACGTATTATTGGCAAGAACGTTGAAATTTATGTGAAGTATGAAGGCTTAAACCCGACAGGTTCATTTAAAGACCGTGGTATGACCATGGCCGTAACCAAAGCGGTTGAAGAAGGTTCAAAAGCCATTATCTGTGCCTCTACCGGTAACACTTCTGCAGCGGCAGCAGCCTATGCAGCGCGTGCTGGTATCAAAGCGTTTGTGCTGATTCCTGAAGGCAAAATTGCTATGGGTAAAATGGCACAGGCCATGATGTACGGTGCCATCACCATGCAGATTCGCGGTAACTTTGACGATGGTATGCGTCTGGTGAAAGAAGTGGCCGATCAGGCTCCGGTAACCATCGTAAACTCGATCAACCCGTACCGTCTGCAAGGTCAAAAGACCATTGCCTACGAAATCGTGGATGAACTCGGCCGTGCCCCAGACTACCACTGCCTGCCAGTTGGTAACGCGGGCAATATTACTGCACACTGGATGGGTTATACCGAAGCTGTGGCTAACCAGCCTGCAGACCAGTTTGAACAAGTGGTGTATGATGCGGCAACGGATGCCTTTACTGGTCCAAAACCGGAAGGTTTACCAGTTATGGTCGGTTATCAAGCCTCTGGCGCTGCGCCATTCTTACGTGGTGCGCCAGTTGAAAACCCGGAAACTGTAGCCACTGCAATCCGTATTGGTAACCCGCAAAGCTGGAACCATGCCAAAGCTGTAGTTCGTGATTCACAAGGCTGGTTCGATGAACTGACCGATGCAGAAATTCTGGAAGCTCAGCGCATGCTGTCCATGTACGAAGGCGTGTTTGTTGAGCCTGCATCTGCAGCATCCATTGGCGGCGCGATGCGTGACATTAAAGCCGGTAAAATTGCAGAAGGTTCAGTAATTGTATGTACTGTTACTGGTAACGGTCTGAAAGACCCAGACACTGCAATGAAACAGTGCCAGGATGCGGTGATGCTGTCAATTGACGCCACCATGGATCAGGTTCGTGATTCTATCCTTTCAAACATGGATCAATAATTCCGGTTTGAAACAAAAATCCCTGCTCATGCAGGGATTTTTTTTATGGCTGAGGTTTTAAGTTCTGCACGATTTCGCACAGAACAGTTCAGCTTAAATCCGTTTTGGTAACTGGCTGGTCCAGGACATTAAACGGGTGGCATCGTTATTACGCGCCTGGGTATTGCTGGCCCCTAAAATAATCACCACCGCCGGACGTGAATTTAAAGTGGTGTGCATCACCAGACAACGCCCTGCTTCATTAATAAAGCCGGTTTTAGACAGGTTAATATTCCAGCCACCATTACGCACCAGCGAATTGGTATTGTTCGATTTCAGCACCCGATAACCTAGGTTAAAGTCATAGCTTGGCGTGGTCGAAAACTGGCGAATCAGGCCATATTGTGACGCGGTACTGACCAGAATACCTAAATCACGCGCCGAGGACACATTGCGTGGGTCCAAACCGGTCGATTCGGTAAAGCGGGTCGAATGCATGCCCAGCTCACGCGCTTTGTTGTTCATGGCAGCCACGAACGCGCTGCGTCCACCTGGATAGGTACGCGCCAGCGCTGCTGCGGCCGGGTTTTCTGATTTCATTAAGGCAAATAATAAGGCTTCAGCACGGTTCATCTTGTCGCCCACACGCAGGGTCGAACTCGAGTTCTTGCCTGCTGCACCGGCAAAATCAATCTGCTGCAAGGTAATTTGCTCAGACATATTTAAACGCGCATCCGCCGTCACTACCGCAGTCATCACTTTGGTAATTGAAGCAATCGGCAACGCGGTATTGGTATTTTTACTGTACAGCACTTCACCGGTATTGGCATCCATCACCAGTGCGGCACGTGCGTTCACAGTGGGCTGGTTGCTATAGGATGCAGTATCCAGAATCGGGCTGGTTCTACTGACCGTGCTGGCGGGCGCCGGTGTGCTGGAACTGCGTACCGTGGTGGTAATTTTGGTTGAGCCTTGTGGTGACGGTTCCACCACCTGCTCGGTCACAGAAGTCGTGGCGGTGGTCATCACATCGCCATTCAGCAGCTGGTTGGCTTCTTCAGATGACCAGCTTAGCGTTGCCTGGGCGTTACTCCCCGAGGAAGGGTTCATGACGATTTCAGCAGTACTGACTGAACTCATGCCGAGCAGAACCGATGCTCCCAGCACATGCATTAATAACTTCTTAGAATTTTTCACTATTGCTTACTCAACTCAGGGAGGTAAGATACATTTGCGTATTACCTCAAATATGCCTTACATTTACAACACAGCACGGAACCAATTTTAGCCTCCGACATTGTGCAGAATTTTTCACTTTAGGTTAAGAATAGGATGGCCAATTTTGTCAGTTGATTGCAAGCTAATTTTGCTATATGTAACAAAAAAGATGATTTTAGTGAGAGGGAGAGTCTAGGTGATCACAGTTTTAGTGGTAGATGATCATGAATTGGTTCGTACCGGCATCTGCCGTATGCTCGAAGACCACACCGATGTTCAGGTCATTGGACAAGCTGAATCTGGGGAAGAAGCCATTAATCTGGTGCGCCAGCATCATCCCAATGTGGTCCTGCTTGACGTGAACATGCCGGGCATTGGCGGGGTGGAAACCACGCGCCGTTTATTACAGACTGCCCCGGAAACCAAGGTATTGGCGGTCAGTGGTCTGGCCGAAGAACCCTATCCTTCTTTATTACTCAAAGCCGGTGCCAAAGGCTATATCACCAAAGGTGCACCTGTCTCGGAAATGGTGCGTGCCATTAAAAAAGTCATGCAGGGCGGTAAATATTTTAGTGCCGATATTGCCGAGCAACTGGCCAGTTCCTACCTGTCAGACACCCAGCAATCACCGTTCGACAGCCTGTCGGAACGTGAAATGCAGGTGGCAATGATGGTGGTGAACTGTATTAGCGCGCAGGAAATTGCTGACAAGCTGTTCGTCAGCGTGAAAACCGTAAACACCTATCGCTACCGTATTTTTGAAAAACTGAATATCGACAGTGATGTCAAACTGACCCATCTGGCCATTCGCTACGGATTAATTAAACCTTAAGCGGTTTAAGCCTCATGGATATCCGCCGTACGCAAGCTGAACTGAACCAGTACCATCTCGGGCTATGGTACGGGGCGTATCGGCTGATAATTGCCTTCTGTTTGCTGCTGATTTATTTACTCACCACTCAAACTCTCAATCATGATTATCAGCATCCACGGCTGTATGCCGCCAGTCTGGTGCTGTATTTTATTTTTAGCTGTGCCCAGCTGCTGTATTTTCGCTATGTCCGGCACAGGATTCCTCTACAACTCACGCTGATTTTCAGTGTTGATGTACTGGTGCTCAGCAGCCTGACCTTTGCGCTGGATGGACCGAGCCTGCATTTAAGCCTGCTGTTTGTGATTGCGATTTTCGCCGCGACGTTATTGCTGGAAAAAAGCAAGGCGCTGTTCATTACCCTGGTGGCAATGATTTGTGTCACCTATCAGCATTTTGTTGGCACATTACTGGATTTTTCCTCTCTGGATCGCATCGGGCAAAGTGCCCTGCTCTCGTTCCTGTTTTTTATTATTTACCGTTTTGGCCAGATTGCCGTCCGCCGTTTCCAGATTCTGGAGCACCTGAACTTTTCCCAATCACTGGAACTGAACCGGCTAAAGAATATTAACCGCTATATTCTGGAACAGACCGATATGGGCTATCTGGTGCTGGATGAAAACTGCCATATTATGGTCAGTAATCCGGCCGCCTGCCATTTGCTGGGTATTAATCCGCTGTATGCTTTCGACAAATATCCACTGTATAAAGTACAGCCCGACCTGTTTCAATTATTGCAGTTTGACCAGCTCTCTAACGGCGAAAAATTCCAGTTTGAATCGCAGCTCAGTCATTTCCTGATCCAGATTCAGGTACAAAAGCTGGTGGTGCCGCAGCAGACCTTAACCTTGCTGGTGCTGCAGGATGCACGGCAAATCAACCAGCGTGTGCAGCAACTGAAACTGGCAGCACTGGGCCAGCTTTCGGCCAGTATTGCCCATGAAATCCGTAATCCGCTGGCGGCCATTGTCCAGGCCAATCGCCTGCTGGCTGGCAGCGATACCGATCAGCAGCAGATGCTGAGCCAGATGATTGACAAGCAGTCGCAGCGCATTGACAAGATCATTGATGACACCCTAAGCATGGTGAAAAATAAGGAAACCACACCGGTGCAGATTGATCTGGCGCGTTTTATTCCGCAGCTGATCCAGGATGATCTGGCCGATCTGGCCAGCCAGATTCAGGTCAGCCAGCCCGAACCTCTGCAGATTCTGTTTGATGAATCCCAGCTGCGTCAGGTGCTGATTAACCTGATCCGTAATGCCCAGCGCCACAATGCGCCGGATCATCCGATTGAACTGCAACTTTATCGCCAGCAGGACACGGTCTATATGGATGTCAAAGATTATGGCAGCGGCGTGGCTTCACATGATATTCGCTACCTGTTTCAACCATTTTTTAGTACCGAAATTAGTGGAACTGGTTTAGGATTATACTTATCACATAGTTTCTGCGAGGCCAATCGGGCCAAGTTGCGCTATGTAGAACAAAAACAAGGAGCATGTTTCAGGATTGAATGCTCACCTGTTGACGTAAATAAATAGTTTTTTGGGGAAGTTTAGTGGAACAACCACTCGTTCTCTTCGTCGATGACGAGGAAGATTTATGCATGCTCATGCAAATGACATTGGCGCGCATGGGGATTCAAACACACGTGGCACACCGGCTGGAGCAAGCACGTCAGCTGCTGTCCAGTCATCACTATGACGCCTGCATCACCGATCTGAATTTACCTGATGGCAATGGCCTGCAACTGGTCGAGCTGATTGCCCAGCATTTTCCGCAGCTGCCGGTTGCGGTGCTGACGGCCTATGGCAATATGGAAATTGCCATTGCCGCACTCAAAGCCGGGGCCTTTGATTTTGTCAGCAAACCGATTAATCAGAAACACCTCGAACAATTGCTGGAAAAAGCACTGAATCAGCCGCTGTTTAAAGCACATAGTCAGGAAGCGGACCAGCTGGAACAGCGGATGCTGATCGGGCAATCTCTACCGATTCAGCAACTACGCACCACCCTGAAAAAAATTGCCCGCTCGCAGGCACCGGTGTTTATTAGCGGTGAATCAGGCACCGGGAAAGAAGTGGTGGCCAATCTGGTGCATCGCCTCAGCAACCGCAGTGACGGGCCTTTTATTGCCATCAACTGTGGTGCCATTCCGGGCGATTTGATGGAAAGCGAATTCTTCGGCCATAAAAAAGGCAGCTTTACCGGTGCAGCGCAGGACAAACAGGGCCTGATCCAGTCAGCACACGGCGGTAGCCTGTTCCTGGATGAAATTGCCGAACTGCCGCTCAATATGCAGGTGAAACTGCTGCGCGCGGTGCAGGAAAAACGGATTCGTCCGGTCGGTTCCGATACGGAAATTGATGTTGATTTCCGGATTATCAGCGCCAGCCATCAGGACCTGGAAGCGTTAGTCCAGCAAGGCCGGTTCCGTCAGGATCTGTTCTTCCGGATTCATGTAATGGATATTGTGCTGCCACCGCTACGTGAGCGCGGTCAGGATATTTTATTGCTGGCCCAGCATTTTATTCAGAAAATTGCCCAGGAATGGGATATACACAGCAAAACCCTGTCAGAACGTGCCCAGCAGTTTTTGCTGGAACAGTATTATCCGGGTAATGTGCGTGAGCTGCGCAATATCATTGAACGCGCCATGACCTTGAGTGATGATGATGTGATTGATCTGCCACATCTGCAGACCGCACCCTTACGCAAAATGGCACCGCTGGCCGAGCCAGAAGCTGACCCGGCAACACCGGTTACAGCTGATGCCCTGCCCGCTGCTCCGCGTAAACTGCCGGAAGAAGGACTGGAGCTGTTTCTGGAGAAAATCGAAAAAGAGATTTTGCTGAATGCACTGAATCTGACCCATTGGAACCGGACCCTAGCTGCGAAAAAACTGGGGATGTCGTTTCGTTCCCTGCGTTATCGACTAAAGAAATTCGGACTGGATACCGATGAATAAGGTGCGAACCCTGCGCCTATTTATGACTTAACAGCAGCTCTGCAACATGGTCCAGATAATTGTCTTCTTTCATATCCTGTTGCAGTGCATAGCGCTGGTTCGGTTCAATCCCGACCCCTTCAATCATTTTGCCTTGCGGGGTGTAATAGTGGGAAACTGTCATTTGTAAGGCGGTGCCATCTGACAGCGGAAACAGCTTCTGTACCACCCCTTTGCCATAACTTTTTTCACCAATCACCCAGGCACGGCCATGATCTTTTAAGGCGGCAGTAAACACTTCTGCAGCAGAGGCCGAGCGCTGGTTAATCAGCACACCGACTTTCAGGTTCTGGAATTCAAAACTCGGTAAAGCCTGAAATTGCTGGTCGCCTTCAGCGCGGCTTTTGGTAGAAACAATTACGCCCTGATTCAAGAACAGATCGGCCGATTCGACCGCCGAGGACAGCAAACCGCCCGGATTATTGCGCAGGTCAAACAGCACTGCCTTTAACCGTGGTGTGCGGTACTGTTCGATCAGTTCCTTGATTTCATTGGCAGTATCTTGCTGAAAGACTTTGACTTTAATCAGTAGCACCTGATTACTCAGCATCTGCGCCTGAATATCGGTTTCGACTTTTCTGTTGCGTACCAGACGAATCGGCTGCGCGCTTGCGGTCAATTGCAAGGTGATATTGGAGCCAACCGCGCCCATCAACAAGGCATTGACCTGATCCTGATTGAGCTTTTGCAGTTCCTGATTGTCGATTTTAAAGACCGAAATACCATTACGCAGGCCCTGTTTGGCCGAGTCGGCATCGGGTCTTAAATTGTGGATCTGCCATTGATGCTGCTGGGCATCGTAACGTAAATTAAAATCGACCGAGGCCAGATCACCTTCGGTATATTGCACCAAGGCACGGTAATCTTCGGCATTCAGATAACGCGAATACTGGTCCAGTCCGGAAACCAGACCTTGAATGGCTTGAGCAAACAAAGCTTCGTCACTTTTTTCCGTGACATAATTGGCTTTGACCAGCCCATAAATTTTGACAAACTGCTGGATCGATTCGACCGGCACTTCCACATAGTCCTGCTCAGTGGTTTCTTCTAGTGCCAGCGGATCTTGATCTTCTGCCGCCCAGACAGGCAGGTTCACACACATCATCAATGTTGTTGCAACAAGCATGCGTTTCCAGTGTGGAACCATCCTTTCACCTATCTGTTGGCAGTTTATGGAGTCAGGGTAATTAAATTACGTCCTTGCATTTCTGCAGGAATTGGCAGTTGCATCAGACTTAATAAAGTCGGTGCCACATCGGCCAGAACACCACCTTCTGCAATTATCGCCTGGGTCGGGCCAGCATAAATAAACGGCACCAGCTCGGTGGTATGCTGGGTATGGACCTGACCACTGTCATAGTCCTGCATCTGCTCGACATTACCATGGTCGGCAGTAATCAGCATATGACCCTGCTTGGCCATTACAGCTTCATACACACGGCCCAGACAGGTATCCACCGCTTCTACCGCTTTCACCGCTGCATCAAATACACCGGTATGACCCACCATATCGCCATTGGCATAGTTGACCACCAACAAGTCATATTCACCTGAATTGATCGCTGCCACCAGCTCATCTGTCACTTCATACGCGCTCATTTCTGGCTTGAGATCATAAGTTGCTACATTTGGTGATGGAATCAGAATGCGCTTTTCGCCCGGATATTCATCTTCACGGCCGCCACTAAAGAAGAAGGTCACGTGTGCATATTTTTCGGTTTCGGCAATACGCAGCTGGGTTTTACCCAGGTCTGACAGGTATTCACCGAGCGAGTTTTTTAATGCTTCTGGCATATAAGCCACAGGTGCATCAATGGTGGCCTGGTAACGGGTCAGCATCACAAACTTGGCCAGCTGCGGCACCACTTTACGCTCAAAACCGGCAAAGTCGGTTTCCACAAAGGCTTTGGTCAGTTCACGGGCACGGTCTGCACGGAAGTTCATGAACACCACGCTGTCGCCATCCTGAATTGCCGCAACCTCACCAATACGGGTAGCTTTAACAAATTCATCGCTTTCATCGGCTGCATAAGCTGCGTCCAGACCAGCTACGGCGGTTGCTGCAGTACGGACTGCTTCACCTTCTGTTAACAGACGATAAGCCTGTTCTACACGATCCCAACGATTGTCGCGGTCCATGGCAAAATAACGGCCGATCATGCTGGCAATCCGGCCTTGGCCTGGATATTGGGCAAACAGGGCATCCAGTTTTTGCAAAGAGGGCTGCGCACTTTTTGGCGGAGTATCACGGCCATCCAGAAATGCGTGTAAATAAACAGTTGCACCACGTTTCAGCGCCAGCTCCGCCATTGCCACAATATGGTCTTCATGTGAGTGCACGCCACCTTCCGACAGCAGGCCCATTAAGTGCACGGCACCGCCCGCAGCTTTGGCTTTCTCGACTGCATCGACCAGCACTTCATGTTCAAAGAAAGCACCGGTACGGATATCTTTGGTAATGCGGGTAAAGTCCTGATATAGCACACGGCCGGCACCCAGGTTCATATGGCCCACTTCGGAGTTACCCATCTGACCATCTGGCAGGCCCACATCTTCACCTGAACCTGAAATCAACCCATGCGGATGCTTTTCCTGCATAGCGGTCAAATTTGGACGTTGTGCCGCCAGGAACGCATTGTCCTCAACAGCTTCACGATGCCCAATACCATCCATAATGACCAGTACGTGAGGGATTTTGCCTGCAGTTGCATCCGTCATAGTTCACACTCTTTTAGTCTACAAATTAATCGCATATCTTACCGAATTTTCAGTTCGGACACCATGCACGGCTGATGGTTTCAACCGTGCCACACTATCGTTTTGTTCAATTGCCGGCTTATCGGGCGCGTTGCAGCAGATAACCACCCACCACAAACATCAGAATAATCGGGATAAACACAAACCAGGCCGGAGATGGCGCATAAATCAGGCTGGCATAACCGAGGAAATCCTGTAAATAGAAGAAGCCCAGGCCGACAAACAAGGCAATCACCAGACGGAAACCCATCGACTGCTGGCGCAGCGGTCCAAAAATAAAGGAACAGGCAATCAGCACCAGCGCAATCAGGGCAAATGGAGAACCAACTTTTTGCCAGAAAGCCAGCTGATAGCTTTTCGGCACCTGACTGTACTCATGCATATAGCTCATGAAACTGACCAGCTGACTGGGTGATAAATCTTCCGGGTCGATGGTGACCATGTGTACATATTTTGGTTGCAAGGCCAGCGATAAAGGCTGCGTGGCCTGCTGATCAGCAATAGCATTGCCCTCTGGCAGAATGTCCATTTGGCGGCTGTTTTGCAGTGACCAGGCGCCATCTTCGACAAACTGGCCCTGCTCGGCATTTAAGGTGCCGCGTAAGCGGAAGTTATCATCGAAGTCGATGACCTGAATATTCTTCAGTGTGCCCTGCGAGTTGGCATAGTCAATATAAATAAAGCGCTGCCCTTCACGGGTCCAGTAGCCTTTGACTTCACCGAGTTCAGCCACGCTACGATGTTTCTTGACGCTTTCTGCGCGCTCATTGGTATAGGGAATCACCCATTCACTTAAGGCAAAAGACAGCACCACCAGAATGAGTGCCGAACGCACCACCCAGCCGACAATCCGCCACAGGCTGATACCAGCGGCACGCATCACAATCAGCTCACTGTTTGAGGCCAAGGTACCCAGACCCAGCACTGCGCCAATTAATGCGGCAATCGGGAGAATTTCATACAGATAACCGGGCGCACCCCAGAGCACATGCCATAGCGCATCCAGCGCGCCATAGCCTTCTTTTAGGGAACCGAGTTCACCCAGATAGGTAAATAATACCTGTAAACCGGACAACACCGCGGTTGCCCCCAACATCGCCAGTGCGGTCGTTTTGGTCACATGCTTGGCCACTATACGACGTGCGAACATATTAAGACCTCACTCGCTGAATCTGTTTCTTGATTTTGGGTGCCAGTTTCTGTTTACGCGAGAACAGCGCCGCCGCAATGGCATAGACCATCAGCACCAGCGGATAGGCCCAGATACCCATTTCTTCTTTACTGATCCGGGTTTTGACCGCCATTAACGCCACAATTAGGCTGGCAAAAATCAGCAGGGCCGGAAACAGTTTTAAATAACGTCCCTGACGCGGACTGACTTCAGATAAAGCCACGGCCAGCAGCAGTGCCACCAGAATTGAAAACGGCACAAAGATTCGCCAGCCCAGTTCACTGGCCACCACCGGGTCCTGACGGTTATCCCACAGTTGCCCGATTGGCAGGGCTTCCACTTCTGTACTCTGGAATTTGGCTTCCTGATCGCTTTCCAGACGTAAGCGATAGCTGGCAAATTCAGCCTGAGAATATTGCGGACGATCCGGATAAATTTCATAACGGCGACCTTCGACCAGATCGACCACATTGGCCGGATCATTGGACAGTTCAATCCGGGTCGCCTCTTTGGCCAGAATCATGATATCCGGTTTGCCCGGACGGTCAGCACGCTGGTAGAAGAAAATATCTTTCAGATTACGCCGGTCTTCTGACAGGTCGCCGGCATAAATGGTATATGGCCCCGAAGAAATAAACTCTTTTGGCCGCACCAGATCGAAACCGGTACGGACCGCCTGATTGGTGGTCAATTCTTCAAACTGGCGAATCCCCCACGGTGCTGCCCAAACCATCAGCATGGCCTGCATCGCCAGAAATACCACCGTCATCGGGACTAATAAACGTGCCAGTTGGTTACGACTGACACCGCTGCCATTTAACACTGCCATTTCATGATCGACATAAAGCCGGCCAAACACCAGCATCAGGCCAATAAAAAAGCCCAGTGGCAAAATCAGGGTTAAAAATTCCGGCAGACGGTAGCCAATAATGCTAAACAGAATCCCCGCATCCAGACGCCCCTGCGCGGCGACGCCAAAATACTTGATCAGCCGGCCACCCATCATGATCAAGGTCAATAAGGCAATCACAACCAAGGATGTCGACACAACTTGCTTGACCAGATAACGCCGAATAATCAAATTAATGCTTCCAGAAAACGAGGGAATAAAACTAGCGATAGTTTACCCGAATGTTGAAAATATAAAACCTATACTGTTGTTTCACATTGAAACTCTATTCATGAAAATGTTTCAATGGTTTAATGGTTTTAAAATTTTAAAAGGCCTATATAACGCATATGAAACTGACGATTCATCCGACATACCAAGACAATGTCACCGCAGCTGCTTTATTTATTCTGGTCGATGCCAATACCCTTCGTACAACCGCAGATCACTATAAAATCAAAAATTTAGATAGCATCACCCAGGCCGTACAATTTAAATCCGGCTTTAATGAAAGCTTAAGCCTGACAGCACAGGACAACTTGCCGGCATTCAGCCAGCTGATTGGCCTTGGTTCAAGCAGCGAATTACAGCCGGCTAAACTGGCCAAACTGGCGCAAACCATTGTAAAAACCGCACAGAAGAAATTTAGCAGTATTGCGGTAGATCTATCAGTCCTGCCACAAGAACTGCATTATATTTTTGCCTTGAGCCTGACCCAGGCCGCCTACGGTTTTGATGAATTTAAAACCAAAAAGAATGAATTTGTATTAGAGCAGATTCAATTGATTGCCACACAAAGCCCGTTAACTGCCCATCAGCTGAAATTTATTGAAGCGGTACATACTGGTCAGAATTTTGCCCGCGATTTAGGCAACCGTCCGGGGAACATCTGCTTCCCGGAATATCTGGCTGATCAGGCACTGGCACTGGCAGAAGAATTCCCGGATTTACTCAAAGTAACCGTGCTGAATGAACAGCATATGGCTGACCTGGGCATGGGTGCGTTCCTTGCGGTCAGTAAGGGTTCCGAGCGTCCGGGCCGCATGATTACCCTGGAATACAAGGCCAATCTTGAGCAGGCGCCTATTGTGCTGGTCGGTAAGGGTATTACTTTTGATACCGGCGGTATTTCCCTGAAACCGGGTGCTGGCATGGACGAAATGAAATTCGATATGTGCGGTGCAGCCTCAGTCTTGGGGACCGTGCGTGCGCTGTGTGAATCACGCTTGCCGATTCATGTGGTGGCGGCCATTGCGGCAGCTGAAAATATGCCATCGGGCAAAGCCACCCGTCCGGGCGATATTGTCACCACCATGAGCGGTCAGACTGTCGAAATCCTGAACACCGATGCCGAAGGCCGTCTGGTGCTGTGTGATGCCCTGACCTATATCCAGCGTTTTAACCCGGCACTGGTCATTGACGTGGCGACCTTAACCGGTGCCTGTGTGATTGCGCTCGGTTCGGTGTTAACCGGTCTGTTCACACCAGATGATGAACTGGCACAGGAACTGACCCAGGCCGGTCAGCAGAGTTTTGACCGCGTATGGCGTATGCCGGTGATTGATGACTATCAGGAACAATTAGATTCACCTTTTGCCGATATTGGCAATATTGGTGGTCCAAAAGCCGGTTCTGTGACTGCAGCCTGCTTCCTGCAACGCTTTACTCGTGACTATCGCTGGGCGCATCTGGATATTGCCGGCACTGCCTGGAATTCAGGAACCCATAAAGGTGCAACAGGCCGTCCGGTACCGCTACTGATGCAATTCCTGGCTAACCGTGCAGAGCAGCATGGCTAAAGTCAGCTTTTATCTGTTTGAAAAAAGTCCTGAACGGCAAGTGGACAGCACTTGCCGTTTATGCCGGAAAATCCTGCGTGAACCACAGCGCATCTGGCTGTATAGCGCAGACCCGGCATTGCAACGGGCGCTGGATGAACGGCTGTGGAGCTTTGATGCCGGCAGTTTTATTCCGCATGGTATTGATGAGCCTACGGCACAGGTCTGTATTTCAGCGCAGTTGCCAACTGAAAATGATTGGATTGTGTTTAATTTTAACGAACAGGCTCTTGAACAGTTCGCCAAATTTAGTCACATTATCGAAATCATTGAAAATCATGAAACCGCCAAACAGCTTGGCCGGGAAAAATATAAACAATATCGTCGTTTAGGTATTGAGCCGCAAACCCACAAATTATAGAACCACCCCAAAGGAGATGCAGCGTGGCATTAAATGTTGGTCCAGATTTTAAACAGCGCTGGTTAACTGCGCCTGAAGCTGTGCGTCAGACCTTTATTGATGACCTGCATCGGATTAGCGAGGTGCTGCAGCCGGACAGCGACCTCAAACGCTGGGTAGAGTACGATCAGCAGCAACAGCAACAGTCCTTTCAGAAAATTGATCAGGCCTATGCCGAACTGAAAATCCAGTTAATTGAAGAAGCGCGTATTCGCCGCCAGCAGATGCTGGAGCAACGTCTGGCCCAACAACGCGCCGATCAGGCCGCGTATGCGCAGGCTCTGTATCAGGATGAACTGCAACAGTTTGCCGCGCAGACCGAAACCCTGGCCAGTTTACGCACCCAGCTGGATCAGGAGATTCTGGACTACACTGCGCGTTATCAAAAAAATCCGGAAAATGGTAGTTTCAATTTTGCCAAAGGCGTGCGTATTGCCGATGAACAGATTCTGTCGGAACTCGACAGTGTGCGGGTACGTCTGGAACTGGAAGCCGAAACCCGGATTGAAGAAGCAGTACAACAGTTCCGCAGCCAGCTACAAGCCGCTGCCCAGGAAGAAATTGAATATATTTTAAAACATTCCCAATTTTCCAAAGAGGCCTAAATGTCGGCCTTCTGGCGTGAAAAACCCGGTACGGTGTCAGTAAATGCAGATTTAAACCGGCCCATCTGAAAGATCAATCGGGTGTGAGGCAGAATTTCTCGCCCAAGTGTCATGAAAGTGAAATATTTTTGTCACAAGATAGTCATACTTTGAATAGCAGTACTGCTGCCTTTTAAAGTAAAAATTATTTTTATAATTAGGGTTTAAAATGGGTATCTTGACACAAATATCGAGTAAAATTGATCATCTGCATAGTGGTGAACAATGGCATATTACTGCTCAGGATTTATTAATCAGCCGTGCAGATTTCCAGTCGCTTTATATTTACCTGACCAAAGAAGCTGAAAAAGGTACATTTTCTTTAGCACCGGTTGCCGAAGCCAGTCCACGTTTAGGCGGTACCTCTGTCACAGTGATCAAGCACTAAGGTCAGCGAATTTCTCCCCGCAAGATAAAAGTCCACCCCGCGTGGGCTTTTTTGTGCATGCGGTTTCTCTGCACTGTTGCTATTAAAAAATATGCCCCAGCCACGACAGGATATTACCCAGCCCGTAACCGATGACCAATAAAGACACAATCCAGATAATACCACCGGCAATGTTATAGGCCGTAAAGCTGGCGATGGGCATATGTCCGGAACCGGCGGCAAACGGCGCGAAAGAACGGACAAAAGGAATAAATCGGGCAATAAGAATGGTTTTACCGCCATGCTTCATAAAATAGCGGTTGGTTTTGACGATATATTCCGGTTTGAAATAGCGCGAATGGTCATTAAAAAACTTCAGCCCCAAGACCTTGCCGGTATAGTAATTCACGCTATAGCCAAGAATGGAGGCCAGGCACAGCAAAATCGCCATATAGTGCAAATGCACCACGTCGGTGGTTGAACATAAGGCGCCAATGGCAATCAGCAGACTGTCTCCCGGCAGAAAAAACATAAATACCGAACCGGTTTCCGCAAAGATAATTAAAAATAAAATTGCATAAATCCAGACCCCATAGTTGTTGAGCAACACAGGCAGCCACTGTTCAAAATTTAGCAAAAAATCAATCATCTACACTTAACCAACGTAAGTTACTCTGTTTCGCGCAGCCTGAATTATCGCTAAAAATAAAAAAACAGTCTAATTTTTTCAATCAGACTGTTCTGTACAGCAGCGTCAGGACTTATTTTAAGAACCCATTTTCGGCCAGAAAGTCCATGCTGATTTTTGATTGTACCGTGGTTTCTGCAGCTTTTTCACCGAGCAGTAAACGCTCGATATAACGCGCCAAAACATCCACTTCCAGATTGACTTTAGTCCCAGTTTTCCAGGTGCCAATATTGGTACGCTCTGCGGTATGCGGAATCAGGTTCAGGCTGATTACACTGCCACGCAAATGGTTAATGGTCAGGCTAATGCCATCTACAGTCACTGAACCTTTTTCGGCCAGATATTTGGCAATTTCAGCCGGTGCAGTCACTTCAAAATATAAAGAACGCGCATCTTCACGCACCAAGGTAATTTCACCCACGGCATCGACATGACCACTGACAATATGTCCGCCAAAACGGGTGGTCGGTAACATGGCTTTTTCCACATTCACCGGCTGGCCAACTTTCCAGTTACCTAAGGTAGTCCGGTTTAAACTTTCCCGTGACACATCGGCCGCGTACCAGTTATCGCCCCACTCAATCACGGTCAGGCAGATGCCGTTGGTGGCAATCGAATCCCCCAGATGCACATCGGACATATCCAGATCGGTTTGAATACGCAGGCGGACATCACCACCGACACTTTGCAGGCTGTCCACTTTGCCCACGCTTTCAATAATTCCTGTAAACATAGTCTTTTCTCTTATTGTCTCTAGTGCTTACCACAAGGCCAGTTGGGTGCTGACACCGCTGGTATCGACCCCGCCCAGCTCGGCAAAGTGATGCAACTGCCCCAGCAACTGCCGGATTGGCGGGCCAGACTTGGCATGAGTATCGGTAATCACAATAAATTCCAGTACTCGTGCACGTTCAGACTGACGCTGCTTGCTGACCCGGTAACGCGGTACATCCTGGGTTAACAGGCTGACCCGGCCACGTTTTAAATTGGCCTGCAACAAATCCACTGCACTGATATTGCCATCGGTGGAGTAACTGGTCAGGATATAACGTGCATTAATGGTTTCTAACAGTTTCTCATACGCTTCTTTGGCGTGCTTGGACGAGTTATACGGACTCGGACGCTCTTTGCGCCAAGCACGGTCAATGCCGCTCTTAAAGCCTTTGGTATCCGGGGTTGGTAAATCAACCTGATCCCACAAGGTTAAGGCATTTAACACATGATAGTTACTGCTATAGGCATGCTGGTTATACGGCGGATCTAAATACGCCACATCCACTTCAAAACCGCTCATCTGGTTGGCCAGATGCTGGGCATCAACACACCACATTTCGGCAGCCGGACGTTTCGGATCACCAATTTCACAGAAGCGGCTTGGGGTTAACCACAACAAAGATTCAATCCGTTCCAGTGCAGTCTGGGTTTTACCACCCCAGCCATGGTGGAAACTTTTAAAGACCCCGGAGGTGTTGCTGACAAAACTGGCCGAATACAACAAAGGCGCCAGCAGCGCGCTCATCTCGACATCATCAATCGCGCCTTGCGCCTGCCAGGTGGCAATCTGCTGGCGGATGGCATCAATACGCATCCCGTTACGGCGTTTAAAGAATAAACGGTCGCGGGTCGGATCATAAATTTCATCATTGCGTGGGCACAGGTTATGCGTGACCCAGCCTTTGACTTCTGGCAAACGGTTTAAATAATCAATTGCTTTCTGATAACCGCCCAGCTCTTTAAACGCCGGCGCTTCCACACAAGCCAAAATCGCATGATTCAGCGCATGGCTATACGGTTCCCAGTCATTGGCAATTACCCGATAGCCATTTTGTCGGGCCAGACGTGAAACCACGCCTGAACCGGCAAAAAAGTCAGCGAAGATCGGGGCGCGGCCGCCTTTGTTCAGGGTGCCGGTCTGCTCCAGCGCTTCCAGAATCAGATGTAACAGACGACGTTTATTCCCCAGATAAGGAACCAGCTGATGGAAAAGATATTCATCTGTCGTACGTGCGGCGTGACGACGTTTGTGATAAACCGTAGACTCTGAATTCATAACGTCTCTTGAGAAGGGGTTAACCTTAAGCGCACATCATCACCGAATTGAGTGACGTCGCAAAGTTTAAATCGAAGTTGTTGTGCCATACGCTCAAATTCTGCCTGAAACATGGCACGTGCAGACCGGCCTAACAGGGTCGGAGCCACATAACTGATCACTTCGTCGACCAATTGCTGCTGTAAAAAGGCGGTCGATAATGTTGCACCGGCTTCAATCAGCACATCATACAGCTGATACTGCTGCACCAAAGTTCGAAGTAGTTGATCCAAAGGCTGAACCTCGAGCTGGATCACGCCCAGCGCTTCCAGCTCGGCCCGATACGGACCCATCACCATCACACTGTCCGGCTGCTCGAGCAGTTTGGCGGTTAAGGGTAAGCGTCCCTGACGGTCCAGCACCAGCCGTTTCGGCTGGGCAATGCTGCTGATGTCCTGATGTATCGCCAGCTGGCGGACATTGAGCTGACAGTCATCGGCCAGCACGGTTTCAATCCCGGTAATCACCACTGCTGAAATCGCACGCCAGTGCTGCACATCCAGACGCGCCGAATTGCCGGTAATCCATTTCGATTCACCGGAGGCCATGGCAGTACGCCCATCCAGACTCGACGCCACTTTTAAACGGACATAAGGCTGACCCGTGGCCATGGCTTTTAAAAAGCCCAGATTCAGCTGATGCGCCTGCTGTTCCAGCACGCCTACCTCAATCTGAATTCCGGCATCGCGCAGAATCTGCACGCCTTTACCGGCCACCAGCGGATTCGGATCAGGACAAGCCACCACCACTCTGGCCACACCGGCTTCGACCAGACCTTTGGCACAGGGCGGGGTACGTCCATAATGCGCACAAGGTTCCAGAGTCACGTAAGCGGTTGCACCGCGGGCGGCATCGCCGGCATCACGTAAGGCAAATACTTCGGCATGCGGCTGTCCGGCACGCGGATGATAGCCCTCACCCACCAGCTGTCCGTCTTTAACCAGCACACAGCCCACATTCGGATTCGGTTTGGTCGAGTACTGTCCGAGTCGTGCCAGTTCAATGGCACGCTGCATCCAGATTTGGTCTTGAGTTAACTCGGACATGTCACCACTCTTGCGCGTTGAGCTTAGTATTCACGTTGCTGCATTTGTTCAATTTGACGGCGGAAGGCTTCCACATCCTGAAAGTCCTGATACACCGAAGCAAAACGCACATAGGCCACATGATCCAGCGAGAATAAAGACTGCATGACAATTTCCCCGATGGTGCGTGATTTAACATCACGTTCGCCCAGACGGCGGATTTGCAGCTGGATATCACTGAGTACCGTTTCAATCTGTTCCTGAGTCACGGGACGTTTTTGCAAGGCATGCATCAATGAACGGCGCAGTTTGGCTTCATCAAAGGGCTCATTTTTACCGTCCGATTTAATGACGCGTGGCATCACCACTTCATAACTTTCAAAGGTGGTAAAACGTTCACCACAGCTAATACATTCACGACGTCGGCGAATTTGACAGCCTTCAGCTGCCAGCCGTGAATCAATCACTTTACTGTCTGCGGCGTTGCAAAATGGACAATGCATAGTGGTTTAATTGAACAAATCCAGTTGATTTGAGAGTGTAGCAAAAAAACAGGATTTTGTAGAGTTTTACGCAATATATAGAAAAAAAACAGCCCTTTTGGGCTGTTTTACACAATATATTGATTATGCTGCTGAAAGATTATTCAACCCGTTCACCATGCTGGCTTAAATCCAGACCCATGCGTTCATCATCAGATTCAACACGGATACCAATTACCAGATCAATCACTTTCAGGATGATGAAGGTTAATACTCCAGAGTACACAATGGTGGCAATCACACCTTCCACTTGCACCCACAGCTGACCCATCAGGCTAGCAGGTGCCGCATCGCCCATAATGAATTCGCTGGCAAAGAAGGCGGTTAAAATTGCACCTACAATACCACCCACGCCATGCAGGCCAAAGGCATCTAAAGAGTCATCGGCTTTCAGGGCACGTTTCAGTGCAGTAATCCCCCAGAAGCAGACCACGCCACCAATCAGCCCCATGGCTAAGGCACCACCGACGGTGACAAAACCTGCTGCCGGGGTAATGACCACCAGACCGGCCACAGCACCTGAAGCACCGCCTAATACAGAGGCTTTACCACGGACCACTTTTTCAGTCACTAACCAGGCCAGTGCGGCTGCAGCTGCGGCAACTTGAGTCACCACTAAAGCATAACCTGCTGAACCATTGGCGCCCAGCGCAGAACCACCATTGAAACCAAACCAGCCTACCCACAGCAAGCTTGCACCCACCACAGTTAAGGTCAGGTTGTGCGGTGCCATCGATTCACGGCCCAAGCCCATACGTTTGCCCAGCATATAGGCAGCCACCAGACCGGCTACACCAGAGTTAATGTGTACCACGGTACCACCAGCGAAATCCAGCGCGCCATCATTGCCTAACCAGCCGCCACCCCAGACCCAGTGGGTAATAGGTGCATAGACCACCACCACCCAGATGGCAATAAACGCAACAAAGGCCCCAAATTTCATCCGCTCTGCAATCGAACCGCTAATAATGGCCACGGTAATAATCGCAAAGGTCATCTGGAAGATCACAAACAGAATTTCAGGAATGGTGCCACTCAAGGCATCGGTGGTAATACCGGCCAGCATGAACTTGTCCAGGCTGCCAATAAAGGCATTGCCTTCGCCAAAGGCCAAGGTATAGCCAATAATTACCCAGACCAGACTGACCACTGCGGCCGCAACAAAACTGTGCGCCATGGTGCTGAGGACGTTTTTCTTGCGCACCATACCGCCATAGAACAGGGCCAAGCCCGGAATGGTCATAAGTAGGACAAGTGCTGTTGAGACCAGAATCCAGGCAGTATCACCAGTGTCTAACACGGCTTCTTCAGCCGCTGCCACTTCAGGCAAAGCAGTTTCTGCAGTGATGATATCGCTTGATTCAGTAAGCGCAGGTTCCACAGTGTCATTTACTGTGATTTGTTCTGAAGGAGTTGGCGCTGTTACGGCTTCTTCAGCCCAAGTAACAGAACCACCCAAAAGCGCGCCGGACAGGCCGAGCGCAAGTAGCATTTTTTTCATTCGTATCCCCCAACCTAGTTTTTGTGAGTTATTAGGTACTCAGCAAACTTCGTGCCAATTACTTAAACAGCATCTGCACCTGTTTCACCTGTACGAATACGGATGACCTGTTCCAGATTCGTCACAAAAATTTTACCGTCACCGATTTTGCCAGTGCTTGCTACACGGGTGATTGATTCAATCACTGAATCCACCATCTCATCACTAATGGCGATTTCGATTTTCACTTTTGGTAGAAAATCAACAACATATTCTGCGCCACGATACAGTTCAGTGTGACCTTTCTGACGACCGAAGCCTTTGACTTCAGTGACAGTGATCCCTTGAACACCAATTTCTGACAGTGCTTCACGCACGTCATCTAATTTAAAGGGTTTTACAATTGCAGTTACGAGCTTCATGTGTGTTTTCCTTCGGCTTATTTCACCAGTAAGGTTTTATGTTCAAATTTCATGCCAAAACTCCTAAGGTCGGGGGAAATTAGAAGTTACGGCATGTGATTTATTTATATCTTATTTTATACCTTTCTCATGCACCAATCTTCAAAAAATAAACATTTTTCTGTAGAGATTTACGATCTCCGGCATCGAATAAAACCATATTTCATCTGAAACACTATAGTCTGGGCCAGAGCAATGCTACACTGCGCTTTTCAGTCCACTGGAATGGAATTTATGATGATAGAAACCTTATTACAGGCCATCTTAGAACAGGTCGATCAACCGAAAAAAGATTTAGAACATAACCTGCGTGCCCTGCTAAGCGAAGCCGTCAGCAAAATGGATCTGGTGTCCAAAGAAGAGCTGGACCGTCAGCGCACTGCACTGAATAATGCCAATCTTCGTTTAAATGAACTGCTGCAGCAGGTAGAAGCACTCGAACAAAAGATTTTGAACAAAGAATAAGCACCTTCTTAGTGCAACAAAAGACGCATAACGACCAAAAATAACGCACCAAAACGGAACATAACAACAATGTCTTTTGCCAAAATTTATACGCGGGGTCTGCTTGGACTGAATGCCCCGTCCATTGAAGTTGAAGTCCATTTAAGTCAGGGTCTGCCCTCCTTAACCATTGTCGGTCTGGCCGAAGCCGCGGTCCGTGAAAGTAAAGACCGGGTTCGCTCGGCCATTATTAACAGTGGTTTTCAGTTTCCCACCAAACGTTTGACCATTAATCTGGCCCCGGCCGATTTACCCAAAGATGGCTCACGTCTGGATTTACCGATTGCCTTAGGCATTCTGATTGCTTCCGGACAATTGCCCGAACAGGCCGCAGAAAACCTGGAATTTATTGGTGAACTGGCGCTGGATGGCCAGTTACGCCCGGTCACCGGCACTTTAAGTATTGCCATTGCCTGTCAGGCGGCCGGCCATCAACTGGTATTACCGGAACCCAATGCACAGGAAGCCGCACAATTGCCCGACTTTCAGGTGTTTGCGGCCAGTCATCTGAAACAGGTCTGTGAGCATCTGGCGCAGGCTGCGCCCCTACAGCCTTTTGCAGCAAGCTCGGAAACCCGCTTGGAACGCTATGCTTTTGACCTGGCGGATGTCAAAGGACAGCTGCGACCTCGGCGTGCCCTGGAAATTGCCGCTGCCGGTGGCCATTCCTTGCTCTTTAAAGGTCCACCCGGTACAGGCAAGACTCTCTTGGCCTCACGTCTGGCCAGTATTTTGCCGCCCCTGAATATGCAGGAAAATCTTGAAGTTGCCAGTATTTATTCAATTGCCAATACCCCGCATCGCTTTGGACAGCGGCCATTTCGCGCCCCGCATCATACCGCTTCAGCGATTGCGCTGGTCGGTGGTGGCTCACATCCAAAACCGGGCGAAATTACCCTGGCCCATTTAGGTGTGCTGTTTTTAGATGAACTGCCGGAGTTTGACCGTAAAGTGCTGGAAGTATTGCGGCAGCCCTTGGAATCCAAGGAAATTGTAATTTCCCGGGCATCGCGGCAGATTACCTTTCCGGCCAGTTTCCAGCTGATTGCCGCGATGAACCCCTGCCCGTGTGGCTATGCATTTAATCAGGATATTCGCTGCCAATGTTCCGCAGAAAGTATTAAACGCTACCAGAACCGCATTTCTGGCCCACTCCTGGACCGGATTGATTTGCATATTGATGTACCACCATTACAGGCCCATGAGTTACATGATAAAACTGCGGTGGAAAACTCAGATACGGTTCGCCAGCGGGTGATTCAGGCCTATGAACGGCAAATGCAACGCCAAGGTATGCTGAATATGAACTTAAGTCCAAAACAGCTGGAACAGTTTGCTGCCTTAGCCACACCAGCACAGAACATGATGGATCTGGCCCAGCAGCGCTTAAACCTGTCGGCTCGCGCCTATCATCGGGTCTTAAGAGTGGCGCGCAGTATTGCCGATTTGGCCGAAAGTAGCGAGATTCAAACTGCTCATTTATCGGAAGCGCTGTCTTATCGGGCGCAGTCCAGCCCATAAAACGCATCATTAAAAACAAGCTAAAAAAATAGCCCATTTCAAATGGGCTATTTTTTCAATATGAAGCCTTAAATTAGAATGTCTTGGTCAATGTCACGACTGCACCTGTTTCTACGCCACGCTCAACCGCATCGGGTGTTCCTGGACCATAGTCAATATCTGAACCCACCGCAGCCAGTTCTGCAGTTAAGCCTTCAACACCGGCAAAGGCATAAGTTACGCCCAATTTCCAGTCCACATAGCTGTCATCATCACCAAAAATCTCTTCATCTGCCACGGTATAGCCTAAAGCCGCCACTCCACCAAAACCGGTCGCACCAAAAGGCACGCTATAGGTAGCATTGAAATACCAGGCATCTAAATCTGCGCCTAAAAAGTCATTGCTGTAGTTCACTGCGGTGAGCAAGCTGGCATCTTTGACCAGCACATCATTAAAGCCAAGTTTTGCATAGGCTTCTAACCAGTTTAAATCACTTTCACTTGGATAAGCGTAGTACCATAAGCCCACATCCAGTAATGGCTTGCTCGCAAATCCATCTAAGGTTGTGGCATAACCGATATATGGGTCCAGCTCTAAATGGGCCGTACCGCCGAAATCGACATTCGAGCCCCACACCCCGGCATATACACCAGATGCATGTGACAGTGCGAAACCAGCTTGTACTGCAGGATCATTAAAGGTTTGGGTCAGACCACGATAACGGTAATCTGAAGTCAGCGCTGCAGTACCGCTAAACGATAAAGCAGATGCCGAAGAGTCTTCTGCTGCAGCCACGCTGAAGCTGGCAGTTACGGCAACAAGCGCCAGTGAAAGTGTTTTGATAGAAAATTTCATTGTTTGATCCCCTGCTGCATATTTCAATGCTTTTGTGTATTTGTTTCACTCACACAGGAGATAGCAATCCCTATGCCAACACGGGCATTTACTCACGAAAAATGATTTTGATTTTCTCTAAATTAATATCAAATATTTGTTTTATCTATAATTTAATTATGAGATTAAAATTTAAAAATAGAATAATACTTTTTCAATCCTACTGAGGTGCGGATCATTTCACTGCGTTGGGAGATAAACCAGATCATTTATATTTGCTTACATCATGCGCTATTTTGAGTCGCTTAATCATTCAAAAGCTTTTTGCTGCTTAAAAAAAGTGCAATCTTGCATTCCACTAAAATGCACTGATTCATGAGATAGTTCTAATCATAGCTTCAACGAAATGCATAAAAAATTCAGCGAGATAAATCTTGTATGTACGTTTTACTCCCTGTAAAGTGCCAAATTTTCCACATCTTCACACTGTCTAAAACCGCATAATCACAAATTATTTTTTGAATAAAAAGTATAAACACAGTACATTAAAGCGCGAAAATTGCCTTCCTGTTTTGAGAAGCAAATTTTCTGCAATATGACCCAGGAAGGGTGTTTTACAAGAGCAAGGATTGAAACTGTATACGCTAGCGTTTGCATTTTTCTCAAAGAAAAATGGATAAAACGGTATCTTTTTTACAAATTCCCTATAAAATTCTTCCGGTTTCTGGGTTCTTTTTAAACAAATTGAAACATAACATTCTGGATGAGGCTCTCTCCCAATGCTAAACGCGAAAAAATTAACATTAGCAGTACTGGTACAAGCTGCTTTAATTTCTACAGCTGTTGCCAGCGAGCAAAGCGAAGCTAAAGGTTTTGTTGAAGGTGCAGAAGGTTCGGTATTATTCCGTACTGGTTTTATTCACCGTGACAAAACTAACGGTGTAAAAGATCAAAGCTCTTATGCACAAACCGCAATTGTTCAACTTGAATCTGGTTATACCCAAGGCACTGTAGGCGTGGGTGTCGGTGCCGTAGGCGACTGGTCATTTAAACTGGGCAGCAATAACAACGCTGGCAATAACATGATTCCACATGACAACAATGGCGAACCATATGACCAATGGGCTCGTGGTGGTGTCAATGTCAAAGCACGTATTTCCAATACTGAAGTACGTTATGGTACCCAAGTTCTAGACCTGCCGGTATTGGCCAGCAATACGGCGCGTTTAGTTCCAGAATATTTCACTGGTGTTTTAGCCACGAGCCGTGAAATTGATGGCCTGGAATTAACTGCCGGTAAATTTACCAAAAACCAGTTCTCTGACCAGATTGCCACCGATCAAAATGATTTAGATCGTGCCATTGTGTGGGGTGCACGTTATCAGGTGAATGATCAGCTGAATACAGCGTATTTTGGTGTAGACAATAAAGACCGTTTAGAGCGTCACTATGCCAATGTTAACTATAAGCTTCCATTGGCAAACCAAAGCAGCCTGACCTTTGATTTTAGCGGTTACCACACTGATTGGGATCGTGAAGCAAATGGCAGCCTGTATTCTTATATTGGCTCGGCTGATGATAAATTCCAGAACTCGATCTGGGCGATTTCAACCGCTTATAACACTGGTCCACACAACATCATGTTGGCATACCAGCAAAATACAGGTAATGCAGGTTATGACTATAACCTGGGTGCGGGTGTTGCAGATGGTGGCCAAACCATTTATATGCCAAACTCCTACCTGTCTGATTTCATTGGTAACGATGAGAAATCTGTACAGCTTCAATATTCTTTAAACTTTGATCAATACGGTGTTCCTGGCCTGAACTGGACCAGCGCATTTGTGTATGGTTGGGATATTGATGCAAACCGTGCAGTACGTGCAAATCCAGCTGATCCAAACTCAGCTATTGTTGCTCGTGAACTCGTAGTGGATAACGCGACTGAACGTGAATTCTTTAACCAGGTGAAATACACCGTTCAATCTGGTTTTGCTAAAGATGCCAGCTTACGTGTACGTCATTCTTACTACCGTGCGAGTGATGAATACCAAGGAAGCTACATTGGTGACACCAATGAATGGCGTTTATTCCTAGACATCCCGGTGAAATTATTCTAATGTCCTGACGATGGTTTAAATCAAAAAAACCTGCACACTGTGCAGGTTTTTTTATGACGTCCTCACTAAACAAGACAGATCAGTGAGGGGGGGGGAAAAGCCGTATTATTTTGCAGCTTCAATCGCTTTTAATACTTCAGCTTTGGCAACGTCTGCGCCTTCCCAACCGGTCAATTTCACCCATTTGCCTGGCTCTAAATCTTTATAGTGAGCAAAGAAGTGTTCAACCTGTTGAATCAGTAACGGTGGAAGATCGGTATATTCTTTCACGTCTTTGTAAATTGGAGTCAATTTGTCGTGCGGTACCGCGATCAGTTTCGCATCAATACCACCGTCATCTTCCATGTTCAATTTACCGACCGGGCGGCAACGAATTACTGAACCTGGTTCAACCGGATGTGGTGTTACCACCAATACGTCTAATGGGTCACCATCTTCAGACAAAGTATTTGGTACATAACCGTAGTTTGCTGGGTAGAACATTGCAGTACCCATGAAACGGTCTACAAATAACGCATCAGAATCTTTATCAATTTCGTATTTGATTGGCGCTGCATTGGCAGGAATTTCAATGATTACATAGATATCATTTGGCGCATCTTTACCCGCTGGGATATTGCTGTAGCTCATGGCATCACTCTTTCACAAATTAAATTTTTTAAACCGCGTCAATTATAACGGGTTTCGGCTATTAATGACTTCGCGATTATACATTCATGACATAAAAATAGATATTTTGCTGTGCAATCACGCAGTCAGTTTAATCACCAGCAGCAATAAACAGATCGGGCAAAGTAACGATAATAACCAGATAATCGAGCGCAACGTCGCCCAGTTGGCCAGATAACACAGCCCGTACAGCAGACGAAACACCAGATAGGCAATGCCAAAGGTCATAATAATAAACTGCGGAATCACCATATATTCGGCCAGTAAAATGGCGGCAATAAACAGCGGCAGACTTTCAAAGCTGTTTTGCTGGGCAGCATTGGCACGTGCCGCCAGACCGGTAGTATTGGCTAAAAAAGAACGTGGATTTTGATTATCTTCAGATTTAAAGCCGCCAGCCATTTTTGCAATCACCGCAAATAAATAAGGCAACAGGCAGGCGATCAGAATCAGATAGACGATTCCACTAATACTTTGCATCTATTTTTTCTCGTCGGAATTCTTCAAAACTTTATCATAGCATGGTGTTTTAAGCATAAATTTTGTTAAATAGGGTGTTTTTATTCATTGTGTAGGATTCATGATGGTCAATCCTGATCAAAAAGAAATGTTCGATGTACTTGAAAAACAGCGTCAGCATCAGCTGCAAGTCGATCGGGCCTTAAAAATTGTGATTCCCATTGTGGCCTTTTTATTAACGGTCATCTGTTCCAACCTGAACATCTGGTCGACCCTGTTTACCTTTATCGTATTGTGGGTGGCCCTGTATGCGGTGGGAATTAAACGTCTGCCTTTATGGCACTGGGTGACCGTAATTCTGGTGTATTGCCTGATTGATAATATTTTAAGTTATGGCAGTTTCCATTCCTCCGGTTTTAGCCGTCAGTTTGGCTCGATGTTTATTTTCCTCGGGGTGATGGGAGTCGGACGTCCTTACTTCGACCGCTGGCTAATGAAAAAAGAGAATTAAAAAAAGCGCCCTTAGGCGCTTTTTTTATTGCAGAATTTATGCAGTCTTACGTAG
Organism: Acinetobacter sp. YH12117; assembly: GCF_013418865.1. Lineage (NCBI taxonomy): Bacteria > Pseudomonadati > Pseudomonadota > Gammaproteobacteria > Moraxellales > Moraxellaceae > Acinetobacter > Acinetobacter sp. YH12117. The sequence continues at coordinate 9,711 of NZ_VPBF01000013.1, read as the reverse complement.
GTCTTTACGCAGGATTTTACCTACGTTAGATTTCGGTAATTCATCCATAAATTCAACATAACGTGGGCGTTTATAACCGGTCAGGTTTTCTTTCGCAAATGCCAGAACTTCTTCAGTCGTCAATGAAGGATCTTTCTTCACAACGAACAGTTTTGGCACTTCACCTGATTTTTCATCTGGTACACCAATTGCCGCCACTTCCAGCACTTTTGGATGCTTCGCTACAACTTCTTCAATTTCAGATGGATAAACGTTAAAACCAGACACCAGAATCATGTCTTTCTTACGGTCAACAATCTTCACATAACCACGGCTGTCCATCACCCCGATATCACCAGTACGGAAGAAGCCATTTACCATCACTTTATCGGTTTCATCCGGACGGTTCCAATAGCCTTTCATCACCTGTGGACCACGGATTGAGATTTCACCCTGCTCACCGAGTGCAACTTCATTACCGTCATCATCCAGAATTGCAACTTCAGTCAAAGGTAACGGAATACCAATCGTACCGCTGAATTCTTCAGATGCTGGTGGGTTTGCAGTTGCCACTGGAGAAGTTTCAGACAGGCCATAACCTTCAATGATGTTAGTGCCAGTAATTTTCTTCCAAGCTTCCGCAGTAGAAGGCAGAACCGCCATACCCCCGCCCATCGCCATTTTTAAACGGCTATGATCCAGTTGCTTGAATTCTTCATTGTTTACAAGCGCATTAAACAGCGTGTTCACAGCAGGGAAGAATGTTGGCTGGTATTTACGTAATTCTTTCATCACCGCAGGCAGATCACGCGGGTTAGGAATCAGAATGTTCGCCTGACCTTTATACATCCCGTAAAGCGCGCACACCATAAATGCAAAAATGTGATACAGCGGCAATGCACAGAAAATACGGTCATCTGGCTGACCATCTTGCGCACCAAATTTACTTTGGAAAATACCATCGCATTGCAGCATGTTTGCCACAAGGTTGCGATGCGTTAATTCTGCACCTTTAGATACCCCTGTCGTACCACCAGTATATTGCAGTACTGCCGTATCGCTTAGGGTCAGGCTTGGACGCTTGTAGTTGCTGACATTGGCTTTCGACATGGCTGCATTAAACTTGACATGACCCGGAAGGTCCCACGCCGGAATCTGTTTGCGTACTGAACGTAAGACAAAGTTCACCAAAGTACCTTTTAAGGTACCAAGCATATCCCCCACAGAAGCAACCACAACGTGTTTGACTGGGGTTTTACCCAGAATCGCCTGATATACAGAAGCGAAGTTTTCAATAATCACCAGCACTTCTGCGCCAGAGTCATTTAACTGATGCTCAAGTTCACGTGAGGTATACAGCGGGTTTACATTCACCAGCACCAGACCGGCACGGAATACACCCAACGCCACCACTGGATATTGCAGAACGTTTGGCATCATCACTGCAACACGTGTGCCTTTGGCCAAGCCCAGACCTTGCAAATAGCTTGCAAATTTACGGCTTGCTTCTTCCAGTTCAGCAAAGGTCAGCACTTTATCCATAAAGATAAAGGCATCACGTGAACCAAACTTCTGGAAATTACGTTCAAAGATATCAACCAGTGACGTATTCTCTGGTGGCAACTCTACAGTTTCTGGAATCCCTGTCTTTCGGTATTCTTCAAACCAAATTTTTTCCATAATGCCAATCTCTCCAATCAGTAATCCTTAGTATTCAACTGTTTTATACACTGCCGCACTTCATTTTTTGGCTTGTTTATGTACAGCAGTGGATCCATTTTCACGAATTCGATTCATATATAACGTATTTTATGTAAACAACGCTAGTCTTATCTCTGAATCAACAGTTTATTTGCTTTTTGATATCCCCGTGGTAAAAGCTGTCCCTTAGTTCCTCTCTTACCGATATACTTCTGCAAGTCATCACCTTTTAATTTTAACTGCTGTTGTCCTGCAAACACTTGAATTATTTCATCTAAATTTAGCATTGTCATGGATACAATCTGATCTTTCGGTTCAAGTTGTATCAATTTATTACCTTTACCTTTGTTCAGCACCGGTAATTCTGCCAGATCAACAATCAGTAAACGGCCGGCAGAACTGAGTAGCGCAACATGACTGAACTGCTCAATAGTTTGCAGATTCATCACGCTGGCGCCTTCAGACAGGCTCAGGAAAGCCTTACCGGCTTTGGCATTGGTATCCAGCTGTTTGGCTTGGGTTTTAAAGCCATAACCTTTGCTGCTCATGACCAGAATTTCAGCCTGATCTTCTGCCACAAACACCTGTTTAAAGCCGACCCCGCTGGCCGGTGATAAACGTGAACTGAGCGGTTCACCCAAACCACGCGCCGATGGCAGGCTGTTAATGGCCACACCATAACTGCGTCCAGTGTCATCCAGCACATAGGCACGCTGGTTGGATTTGCCTTGGGCGTGACTTAAATACTGGTCGCCAGCACGGAAATTCAGGTTTTCGGCATCGACATCATGGCCTTTGGCACAGCGAATCCAGCCAGCTTCAGACAGTATCACGGTTACCGGATCGGCCGGCAGCATGTCCTGTTCATTAATGGCAGTGGCTTCAGCGCGCTGCACGATTGGTGAACGGCGGTCATCACCAAACTTTTTGGCGTCGTCTTTTAACTCCGTAATAATCAGGTTTTTTAATGATTCCGGATTGGCCAACTGTTCACGAATTGTGGCAGCTTTGGCCTCGAGTTCTTCCTGTTCGCGACGGATTTCCATTTCTTCCAGTCGGGCCAGATGGCGCAACTTGAGTTCCAAAATGGCTTCAGCCTGAATCTCATCAATACCAAAGTGCGCCATCAGCTCTGCTTTGGGATGATCTTCTTCGCGGATAATGCGGATCACGGTATCAATGTCTAAATAGGCAATCAGCAAGCCGGCCAGAATATGCAGGCGTTTTTCAATCTTGTTCAGATGATATTGCAGGCGGCGTGTGACGGTATGTTTACGAATCTCGATCCATTCCAATAAAATCTGGCGAATCGATTTGACCTGTGGACGACCATCGGCACCAATCATGTTCATGTTGACCCGATAGCTTGATTCCAGATCGGTGGTTGCAAACAGATGGCTCATCACTGCATCGGCATCAATCCGGTTGGAACGCAGCACAATCACCAGACGGGTCGGATTTTTATGGTCCGACTCATCCCGTACATCGGTCACCAGTGGTAGCTTTTTGGCCTGCATCTGGTCAGCAATCTGGGTAATGACTTTTGAGCCAGAGACCTGATACGGTAAATCACTGATAACAATTTCATTTTTTTCAATGGTATACACCGCACGCATGCGATAACTGCCGCGTCCAGTGGTCTGAATCTTTAACAGTTCATCTGGCGGGGTAATTACTTCAGCCCGGGTCGGTAAATCCGGGCCAGGAATATATTCTGCAACCTTGCTATCGCTTAAATTCGGATTACGGATCAGGGCGATGGTGCCTTTAATGATTTCACGCAAGTTGTGCGGCGGAATATCGGTGGCCATACCCACGGCAATGCCGGTGGTGCCATTGAGCAGGATATTTGGAACCCGTGCCGGCAAGGTCACTGGCTCTTTTAGGGAACCATCAAAGTTGTCCTGCCAGTCGCAGGTGCCCTGACCGAGTTCAGACAGTAACAGGTCACTATATGCGGATAATTTGGCTTCGGTATAACGCATTGCGGCAAAGGATTTTGGATCATCCGGTGAACCCCAGTTGCCCTGCCCTTCAATAAATGGATAACGATAGCTAAACGGCTGCGCCATTAACACCATCGCTTCATAACAGGCCAAGTCACCATGCGGATGGTACTTACCCAGCACATCACCGACCGTACGTGCAGATTTCTTTGGTTTACTGCTTGGCTTGAGACCCAGCTCGCTCATGGCATAGACGATACGGCGCTGTACCGGTTTCAGGCCATCGCTGATATGAGGCAATGCACGGTCCATAATCACGTACATGGCATAGCTGAGATATGCTTGTTCAGTAAATTCTGCTACGGAACGGTTTTCTGTCGCATGATGCGCGAGGCTTGTCATAACAACCTGTAATCCTAAATTAATGCGTTATAGTTTTGACGTTCTTATGCTATGCCGCAGCCGCGGCCAGCACAAGGGTAGCCGATCACACTCTGCGACAATTTATGTCTTATGGCGTAAAAATATCCATTTTAGGCGCGTCAATCAACTGAAAAATACACAAGTCTGACTGCACGTTGAAAAACATATTCCAGAAATAAAAAAGATGCGCCGGCACAATAGCCAGCGCATCTTGCATTGTCTGTATGAGCGGCTGCTTATAAACCAATCGACTCCAGGGTCTTGCCGCGGGTTTCCTCACCCAGCAGCACAATCACCAGTGCCACGGCCAGCAGCACCGCGGTAAACATCATAAATACATAGCTAAAGCCGTTGTGCATCACCATCATCTGGGTCACCACCAAAGGCGCAACAATACCGCCCATACGGCCCACCGCCGAAGCCCAGCCGGAACCAAAGGCACGGATATTGGTTGGATACTGTTCCGGCGTATAGGTATACAGCACACCCCAGGCGCCTAGGTTAAAGAAGGACATCAGGCAACCCCAGAACACGATCATGCCGACGCTGCTGGCCTGTCCAAAGAAGTAGGCTGATACCGCACACAGCCCAATAAAGCCGGCCAGTGTGGCTTTGCGGCCAAGTTTTTCTACCAGCCAGGCCGCCGCAATATAACCCGGCAACTGCGCCAGAATCATGATCAGCACATATTCAAAGGACTGCACAATGGTATAGCCTTCCTTGACCAGCAGGCTTGGCAGCCAGGTAAAAATGCCATAGTAGGAATAGACAATGCCGAACCAGATCAGCCACAGCATGAGGGTACGGCGTGCAAATGGCCCCGACCACAGCTGGGCAAAGGAAATATTCTGTTTGGCTGCCACCGGTTTCACTTCCAGCTGTTCAATCACCTCGACGCCGCAGCGACGTTCCAAACTTTGTACTAGTTTGTGCGCTTCTTCGACCCGGCCGCGGTTAATTAAATACGGCACCGATTCCGGTACTTTTTTCCAGATGACCCAGGCATAGAGCGCCGGTAAGCCACCAATTAAAAAGGCCATATGCCAGTCAAAGGTCGGAATCACAAAATAAGACACCAGCGCCGCGCAGAGCCAGCCCAGCCCCCAGAAGCTTTCCAGTAGCACAATAAAGCGGCCCCGCACATGCGCCGGAATATATTCACTGACCAAAGTCACCGCAACCGGCAACTGCCCGCCCAGCCCTAAACCGACAATAAAACGGAAAAACAGTAACCAGCTTAAATTTGGGGCAAAGGCACAGGCCGCTGTGGCCAGACTATAAATCACCAGGGTCGTGGCAAATACAGTTTTACGTCCAATCCGGTCAGCCAGACCACCGGAGAACACCGCACCAATGGCCATGCCAACAAAACCAATTGACACCACCCAGCCTTTTTCTGCCGGGCTCATTTGCCAGTCTTCCGCCATTTTGGCCAGAATAAAGGAGATTAAACCGGTATCCATGGCATCAAACATCCAGCCCAGTCCGATGACCCATAGCAAGGTATAGTGAAACTTACCAATCGGTAAGCGTTGTACACGAGAAACTAGATCCATAATAAACGCTCTGACAGGGTGGAGAGGAAAACGCGGATGGCGCGCCTGGTTATTGTTATGACAACAGCAATCAGCTTTGATTTTAAAGACAATGACCGCTATCTGGATAGCGGTCATGCCGTTTAATTTATAGGAGATTTGTGGCTAGGAGGCATCTTTGGATGAGGCCGACTGCTCATCATCATCCTTATAAATGAATTTTGGCATTTCCAGACCAAAATAGATCGCAATTAAACGTAAGGTAAAACCAAAAATCAGCGTGGCGATAACGGTTAGTTCTAGCGACAGGCCAATTTCAATACAGACCCAATAGCAGATCACCGACACAAAAGAGATACTGGCATACAGCTCACGGCGGAACACCAGCGGCACATCATTACACAGAATATCACGCAGAATCCCGCCCGAGACGCCGGTCAGCACACCAGCCACTGCCGACACCACAAAACCGTGGCCCATTTCCAGCGCAATCTGGCAGCCAATAATGGTAAAGCCAATCAGGCCCAAAGCATCCAGCACCAGGAAGATGGAACGCAGATGGCGCATCCATTTGGCAATTAAAATGGTGACAAAGGCTGCCGCGCAGGTCAGCACCAGATATTCCGGATGCTTGACCCAGGTTAAAGGATAATGGCCCAGCAATACATCACGTACCGAGCCGCCGCCCAGTGCGGTGACACAGGCAATCAGGGTCACCCCGAACCAGTCCATGCTTCGCCGTCCTGCCGACAATGCACCTGTCATTGCTTCTGCAGTAATGGCAATAATATAAATGACCAACAGCAACATGAACTGCCCTTCTTTCACTAGGGGAATTGATGCGCGTTATCATAAGCGAAAATACGGCAAATGTTATAAAAATTGCGCACAACATTGCTTAAATTTCTTGCCCGAACCGCAGATACAGGGCTGTTTCATGGTGATCTGCTGATCGGTGGTCGGATCAAGAAAATACCACGCACCCTGATGTTTGACGAAATGCGATACTTCATGATGTATCTGCGGCTGGTTGCCATCCTGATAATAGGCCTTGAATTCGACCTGGGCATGGCTTTTGTCCAGCTTTTCCTGAGCACTTACGATTTCCAGTTTTAACCACTGGTTGGCGCTGCTCCAGTCCCGAATAGCGGCCACATCCAGGGCCTGCTGCTGACCAATTGCGGTAGTTTTGACAATATAATCAATCTGCTGCAAGGCAAAGGCACTGTAGCGTGAACGCATTAGCTGGGCAGCAGTTTGGGCCTGCTGCTGACCTAAATGCAAAGGCTGGCAACAACTGTGATAAGACCCGGCGCCACAAGGACAAGGCTGTTCTGACATAAATATTTTCCCAAAAAAATAGCCTGACAATGCAGGCTATTTTAACGGAACTGAACCAGAAAACAGGAATATTCTGAGCGCTACTCGGCTGGCGGCTGTGGCAGCACATGCACCTTCTCGATTTTATGGCCGTCCATGGTGACCACTTCAAAAATATGATCATCAGCCAGCAGACGTTGGCCATTTTCCGGCAAACGGCCGAGATGGAACAGGATATAACCCGACAGGGTCGAATATTCTTCCAGCTCATTGACCAGATCACGACCGAGCAATAACGACACATGGCGGATATCAGTCGAGCCATCCAGCATCAGGCTGCCATCTTCCAGGGTTTCTGCAACCGCGTCGAGAGTATCTTCATCCGGGAATTCACCGGCAATGGCTTCCAGTACATCAATCGGGGTGACCACACCTTCAATCGAGCCATATTCATTCAGTACAATTGCCATTTGCAGCGGCGCCTGACGCAGCTGTTCCATCACCATCAACACCTGTGCATTTTCATGCACAATCACCGGTTCGCGCAGATGTTTCTCAAAATCCAGCACACCGGTTTCAATAAATTCATTCATGACCTTATGAGTCAGCACCACCCCGGCAATATTGTCCAGCTCGCCATGCACCACAATTAAACGTGAATGCGAGGTATTCATCAGCTGGGCCTGAATGCTGTCCTGGTCTTCATCTAAATCCAGCCATTCCAGTTCCGGTCGCGGGGTCATCACCGATTTTACCGGACGCTCGGCCAGACTGAGTACGCCCTGCACCATCACGGTATGGTAAACGCTGTTCTCTTCGGCAAAGACTTCATCGGCAAAAGCACGCGTGGCCAGCACTTCTTCCGGACTTGGATGTTCCGGTTCCGGCCCGTTCGGTTTGCCGCCGAGCATCCGCATTACCGCGGAAGCAGTGCGATAACGCAGGTCAGTGGTGGTGACCATTTTTTCCTGATTTTTTCGCATGACCTGGTTCAGGAACTCGATCATCACCGAGAAACCAATTGCGGCATATAAATAGCCTTTTGGAATGTGATAACCGAAACCTTCCACCACCAGCGAGAAACCGATCATCATCAGGAAGCACAGGCACAGAATCACCACAGTTGGATGTTTGTTAACAAAGTCCATCAGCGGTTTAGAGGCCCAGAGCATAATACCAATGGCAATGATCACCGCGATCATCATCACCGACAGCTCTTTGACCATACCGACTGCGGTAATCACACTGTCGAGCGAGAACACCGCATCCAGTACCACAATCTGCACAATCACCATCCAGAAAGTGGCGTGTACCGGATTTTCTTCTTTCAGTTGCGGCTTGCCTTCAATACGCTCACGCAGCTCCATGGTGCCTTTAAACAGCAGGAACACCCCACCAAACAGCAAGATCAGATCACGACCGGAGAAGGGATGATCAAAAATATGGAACAGCGGATTGGTGAGAGTCACCACCCAGGCAATTGACGCCAGCAGAATCAGGCGCATGCCCAAAGCCAGAATCAGCCCGACCACCCGTGCGGCGTTACGCTGTTCCGGTGGTAATTTTTCAGCCAGAATAGCAATAAACACCAGGTTATCAATACCTAGCACAATTTCCAGAATAATCAGGGTCAGCAAACCCACCCATGCGGCTGGATCAGACATCCATTCAAAAATCATGGGCGATGCTCCACGAGTATCGTTTTGGCTGTGCGACAGCCAAGACCGGCTGTTTCAAAACCTGGGGAATGAAAGGGAAAAAGAAAAGAGATTAAAAGCGGCTGTTGTTGTATGGTGCGATAGTGTCCACTACCCATGACGGTTCTATTGTTGTCAAACACAATTTCAGTATAGAAAAGATTGGCGCCAGAATCACTCTTTTTTTGGCCTGGTCACGGTTGTGCTGCATGCTTTAACAATTCTTTGCAATCACACTGCACGGCGCTGGCATTGTTTGTCATATTTTTTGCATAAGCTAGAGCAGACAAAAAGAACATGTTAAGGTGAAACAAGAATCATGAATAGCGTAGTAAAAATGACTGATAATTTAAAACATCCCTCTCCTAAAACAACACAACTTTTAATTGCTTTATATTGCGGCTCACGTTCCGGAAATAAACCGGTGTATCAGGAAAAGGCCGTGGCACTGGCACGCCGTCTGGCGGAAAATGGCTTTGGTCTGGTCTATGGCGGCGCCAGTATCGGTTTAATGGGTCAGGTCGCCGATGCCGTGGTTGATCACGGTGGTGAAACTGTAGGTGTGATTCCGGAATTTATGCTGGATTATGAAATTGCCCATCATCGTCTGACCGAGTTGCATATTGTACACAGCATGCATGAACGTAAAGCCCTCATGGCCGAACGTGCCAGCGCCTTTGTGGCCTTGCCGGGCGGACTGGGCACCTTTGAGGAAATTCTGGAAATTGCCACCTGGGGTCAGTTGAACCAGCATCAAAAACCGATGATGCTGTATAACGTCAATGGCTTCTATGATGCGCTGATTGCCCAGCTTGACCATGCCGTAGCCGAAGGCTTCCTGCCGCCGCAGCACCGCGCCAAGCTGATTATCTGCAATCATGCCGATGAAATCCTGACTGCATTACATAATCTGGATGCCCCACAGCACGTTGCCATTTAAAGCGCTTGAACCCAAAAGTCCAGAAAGAAAAAAGCGAGCCGAAGCCACTGCTGTCCCATAGTTTGCTTTAAATAAAAAAACCTGAGTCCTAACAGTTAAAATATGAGTGCAAACAAACACTTTAACGACCAGGATTCAGGTTTTGTCACATCAGAATACCGTATTTCATG
>NZ_VPBF01000012.1:0-73144 GCF_013418865.1 Acinetobacter sp. YH12117 | reverse complement strand
TTAAGGAACCACAGTTTTGTTTGAGAAACTCCCAATAAGTTGATTCAAATTTAAGAAAAAAATCATCAATTACGCAGAATAATTCGGTACTATTGAACATCAGGACTAGAGTTGTGAGTTTGGTGTGATAACTCAACTGATGGCTCTAGTCCTCTTATTTTTCAAGTCAATTTCTTATCCGCGATTCAGGTTATTTTAGATAGCGAGCTAAAGGAAATATTTTGTTGGATTTAGTTTTATATGGATAATCATTCATAAGAATCATTGAGGATTAAGGCCAGAATAGATTTCATCTCTGTCAGACTTTTGACGCCAGCAATTCTGTGGATGATCTGTCCCTGCTTGAAAATCAGGGTCGAAGGTAATCCATAAACATGATAACGCAGGGTGAGAATGGGGGATTGATCGACATTGATCGTGCCAAATTTAATCTCTGGCTGATGGTGGGCATAATAGCCGGCCAGTTCGGCAAACACCGGAAAATTCTGTACGCAGGGTGCACACCAGTCTGCATAAAAGCGGATCACGGCAAAGCCATCAAACCATTCAAATTCACTGTAATTATTTTCGTTATAGTCGATGACTTGGGTCATGGCTCACCTGAGTTATCAATCTGCGAAATATACATCTCATTATACATAAGTCCGGCTTGGCTTCATTCCGTCATTTATCTATGTTCAAATAGAGCACAGAAAACTTGCACTGAACAATTAAGGAAAATCCATGTCACAAGCGACGATGCAGCAGGTCATTATTACAGAACCAGGCGGCCCGGAAAAACTGGCCTATGAAAGTGTGGTTATTCCGACACCGGCAGCCAATGATGTGCTGGTTAAGGTTCATGCCTTTGGTTTAAACCGCCCGGATATCTTGCAGCGCCAAGGCCTTTATCCAATGCCGAAAGGGGTGACGCCTGTGCCGGGGCTGGAAGTGGCAGGTGAAGTGGTAGCGGTAGGCGAAGAGGTCAGTAAATTTAAAGTCGGCGATAAAGTTTGTGGCCTGACCAATGGCGGTGGCTATGCAGAATACTGCGTGGTTCCGGAAAGCCAGACCCTGACCATTCCTGAAGGCTTGAGTTTTGTACAAGCTGCGGCTATTCCAGAAACCTTCTTTACCGTATGGGCCAATGTGTTCCAGATGGGACAAGCCAAGGCTGGCGAAACAGTACTGGTACATGGAGGCAGCAGCGGTATTGGTACCACAGCGCTAATGTTATGCAATGCGCTGGGCATGAAAACCTTTGCCACTGTGGGTTCAGATGAAAAAGTTGCAGCTATTTCACACCTGACCACCGCCATTAACTACAAGACGCAAGATTTTGAGCAGGTGATTAATGAACAGACCGACAACGGCGGCGTCGATGTTATTTTAGATATCGTTGGTGCACCTTATCTGGAACGTAACCTGAACCTGTTACGCCGTGATGGTCGTCTGGTTTATATCGCGTTCTTGGGCGGTGCCAAAGCCAAAGATGTGAAACTTGGCCCGATTATGATGAAGCGCCTGACCATTACCGGTTCAACCATGCGTGCGCGTAACACCGCAGAAAAAGCCGAAATTGCCCAAGGCTTGCAAGACACAGTGTGGCCATTATTGAGCAAAGGTGAATGTCTGCCGATGATTTTTAAAACCTTTAAATTTGATCAGATCCAGGAAGCGCATGCGGCCATGGATACCGGTGATCATATTGGCAAGGTTGTGGTAGAAATTATTTAATTCTGCACCTAAAAAAGACCGGCTATTGCCGGTCTTTTTTATGCTCATCTCAAGTTAGTACATTGATGTTTATTACTTAAACTGTACAAGCTTTACTAAAAATTAAAATATATGTGATGTATTTGACACAACCTGTCGAAACTGTGTTGTACATTAGCCCACATCCGAAACAGACATCATAAAAATAAACTGGATATTTCAATGAAGAGACAGAGGGCAGAATCATGAGAATTTCATCTACAGCATATACCACCACCCAGAATATACGTGCTTTAAGGCGCATTCATCGGGCTATTATCCGTCAAAAAATAGGTCTGGCAGATATCCACCGGGTGTATAGTGCCATGCTGCATTTAGAGCGTTATGTGGATCGCCTGGATCAGAATAAGCCTTAAGTCTAAGCTGAATGCAGCCTTGTGATACGTATTTTGATTTACTTTTAACGTAAATGTATTTAAAGTTTTGGTCTAATTATTTATATGATTTTTATTTAATAAATTTTAATTTACGGTTGTTTAATTGATAGAAAAAACAGTGCCTTAAAACAGCACCATGAGGGTATCATGAAGTGTGTTACTTCAACACATGAACGACTGGCTGAACGGCTGGTCAGTATTTTAACCAAACTCAATGTAGGGCATCAGCTGAGTATTCCGGAACTGGCCCAGGAATTTAAAGTCAGCACCCGCACCATTGAACGTGACTTTGATCGGCTGAATGCCTATCTACCTTTATTGCAGGACAAAAGCAGCAAAAAATACTATCTTGATGCTTCCTATTTGGGACGGTTTAAACTTCAGGATATCCAGAACTTTGCCCAGTTGTCGGGCATTAGCGATCTTTATCCCTCGCTGGATATTTCGTTCCTACGTGAGCTGATGGATCATCGTGCCAATCTGGTGTTTTCCGCCAAAGGTTATGATTATGAAGACAGTAGCCAATATGCCGAACATTTTAAAACCCTGACCCAAGCCATTCAGCAGCGTCAGTACATTGGCTTTGTCTATAAAAACAAGTCCCGTCGGGTGCAGCCTTATCGCCTGATTCATCATCATGGTAACTGGTATCTGGCTGCGGTGCATTCGGATACCTTAAAAGTGTATCGCCTGAGCCTGATTGAGCAGATTGAACTCAGCTATGAACTGGACCCGTTTGAGCATGATCCGGCTATTCTGCAACAGCTGGAAGATGAAGAAGGTATCTGGTTTGGTCATGAACAGCAGGAAGTACATTTATCGGTTGCGGCAGATGCCGCGCTGTATTTTAAACAGCGCCGGCTGTTTCCAAAGCAGCAGATCCTGGAAGAAAAGCCGTGTGGCAGCCTGCTGATTTCCTGCCAGATTCGCCATCATATTCAGCTTTATCCGCTGGTGCGCTACTGGATTCCCTATGTCAAAATTGTAGCGCCGCTGCATTTACAAACCGAGCTGGAGCAGAGCCTTAGCCATTATCTGCATTAATTCGTGTTGTGGGTGTACATTTGAGTTTTGATGACCATTAAAATTGGCCCCCTTATTCCTGTCATAATTGCTACGGAATCTGTCGAGCTTTAAGCGAAATTATGCGAAAATAGCGTTTTACTTTTTGCCCAAGGCTATTTCATGATTGACCAGTCTCCTGAATCTTTAAGCGATATTGAAATTATAGACATCCTTCAGAGTATGAAGAATGATGTGCTCAATAGCGAAGCCAAAGAGATTATCCGCAAAGGCGGAAAAGTGGGACGTCAGGAAGCGCATAAACAGGCCTTGGTGGCATTGCATCAATCTTTTGAGGAAAAATTTGTTGAAGCGGTGACGCTGGTATTGAGCTTGAATGAAGCACAAGCCAAAAAAATCCGCTATAAAAAAGACCGGATTCGTATTTTAAAAGCCCGTCAGATTGATTATCTGGCCATTGATGGCGCAGAAACCGCCCAGGTGCTGGCACAAATTGCACAAGCCATTGTCCGTGAAGATGCGATTGTGACTCATGACCTGCACAATATTTTCCCGTTCTGGAAAGAAGGCTGGCCAATGGTGCAGTTCGACAGCGCCTATAAAATTCTGGAAGATGATATTGCCATTCACTATCAGGCGGTGCTGGATGAATTGCTGCGTCAGTTTTAAGTGAATTGCTGCATGAAAAAAACCTTCTAGAGTCTAGAAGGTTTTTTTATCGCTCTTGATTAGAGAAAGATAGATTATTCCTGTTCCGGCGGTTGGTTATTTTCCAGTAAACGTGTCACCAACAGCTGGTCAATTTTAAAATGATCGACATCGACCACTTCAAATTTATAACCGCCATATAACACGGTATCGGCTGGACGCGGAATCTTGCGCAGTTGATACATCATAAAACCGGCTAAGGTTTCATAGTTTTCTTCATCGGGCATCTCTTCAATTTCAAGCGCATGTTTCATGTCTTCAATTGGAGTACTGCCATCAATCAGCCATGAATTATTATCACGTTTAATAATCTGCTGTTCTTCTTCAATAGGGGTTACCCAGTCACCCATTACGGTAATCATGATGTCAGACAGGGTAATCACACCCACGACAAGTGCATATTCGTTAATGACCACTGCAAACTTTTCTTTGCTCGAACGGAAGCGGTCCAGAAGTTCAGATAACGTCAGGGTGTCGGGAATCATCAACACATTACGAATTGTGGATTCATTTAGCTGATTGATTTTCTGGTTGTTGAGAATACGGACCAGAATGTCTTTGGCATCGACATAGCCAATTACCTGGTCGATATTTTCATTGCAGACCAGAAATTTGGAATAAGGATATTGCGCCAGTTTTTGACGAATACTGTCTTCAGCTTCAGTCAGGGTAAAGAACACCACATTTTCACGTGTGGTCATACTGGAAGGGACATTACGTTCTTCAAGTTCAAACACGTTTTCAATAAAGTGGTGTTCCTGTTTTTGCAACACCCCTGCCTGAGCGCCCGCATCCATTACCGCAGAAATATCCGCAAAGGTAATATTATCATCTCGGATGGTATTCACTTTAAATAAGCGGAACAACAGGTTCGCAATGGCATTGATGAACCAGGCCAGTGGTTTACAGATTTTGATAAATACCTGAATTGGATTAATCACCGAGACAGAAATTTTTTCTGGAGCGATCATGGCCAGACGTTTCGGCATCAAGTCCGCAAACAGAATAAATAATGAAGTAACTGCAGTGAAGGACAGGCTGAACGCAATCGTTTCAGTCCAGGGACCTTGATAAAATCTGGAAAGTAAATTGATGATATAAGGGCGGAAGGCGCCTTCACCTAAAATACCGCCTAAAATGGCAACGGCGTTTAAGCCGATTTGGGAAGCTGCAAAAAAGTCAGCAGAGTTTTCTTGTAAATCTAAAACTTTTTGAGCGCGAATATCTCCCGATTCAGCCAAAATTTTCAATTTGACCTTACGGGCACCTGCAAGCGCGATTTCTGTTAATGATAAAAAACCGGCCCCCGCGATGAGTAATAAGATAATCACGATGTTTTGAAAGAGGCTCACGAATCCACCTGTGGATTAATATGATCTAGCTAAAAATATTTTTAACACAAAAAAAGACTTGAGGTACAAATAAAGCAACTCAAGTCTCTAGAGTATAAGCTTTAAAAAGAGAGATTTATGAGCGTTTTTTGTCAAAATTGAGAAAATTGTGAGTTATTCATTAAAAACTCACGGTTTTCTTCTTCAATCATTTGACGGGCCACATACAGAATCAGCTGACGTAACCAGCGATGCGCCGGATGATGATGCAGTAACGGACACCAGGCCATCTTCAATTCAAATTCCGGAATATAAAACGGCGGGTCTTTAATCAGCAGATTCTGGCTTTTGGCCTGTAAACGAGCAATTCGGGTCGGTAAGGTAGCCACCAGATCCACATTGGATGCCAATAAGGCCGGCATCTGATAATGACGGGTAAAGACTGAAATCTTGCGTTTTTGACCAATTCGCTCCAGCGCCTGATCAATCCAGCCTAATCCGGCCTGTTTTTCCGGATTGACACCAAAGCCGACGCCCATGCCAGTTTTAGAAACCCAGATATGCTGTGCATCTAAATAGCTTTTTAGGTTCAGGTTGCTGGCCGCCGGGTGTTTCTGATTGAGTAGACAGGAAAAACTGTCACGCCAGACCAGTACCTGGTGGAAACTTTGCGGAATTTCATTAAAGCGGTTGATGGCTAGGTCTACCTTGCCTTGTTCCATGTCACGATAGGACACATCACTTGGGGTCAGAAAGTCGAGCACCACATTCGGCGCTTCAGAACGCAAGGCTTTAACCAGACGCGGCACTAGGGTAGCTTCAGCATAATCTGAAGTCATAATCCGGAATACGCGATTGGAGGTATACGGGCGGAACTCGGTACGGGGTTCCAGAATCATGGATAAATCGGACAGGGCATCCCGAATACGCGGTTGTAATTCCAGTGCGCGTTCAGTCGGAGTCATCCCTTCAGATGAGCGGATGAGCAGGGGATCATTAAATAAATTTCGTAAACGACGTAAAATGTTACTCATCGCAGGCTGGGTTACCCCAAGTTGTTCTGCAGCACGCGTGACATTTTTTTCACGTAG
The DNA here is from genome assembly GCF_013418865.1 of Acinetobacter sp. YH12117. NCBI lineage: Bacteria > Pseudomonadati > Pseudomonadota > Gammaproteobacteria > Moraxellales > Moraxellaceae > Acinetobacter > Acinetobacter sp. YH12117. The sequence goes on along the minus strand of NZ_VPBF01000012.1, from coordinate 66,859 downwards.
AAGTACGTCAAGATAAATGAGGAGATTAAGATCGACCCGCTCCAGATTCATAAAAAAAATACCGAAAATAAACCCAAGAAATTATTTGGATTATGCCATAAGCCTGAAGGCTTGGGTAGAACAATTACCGAAAAAGCCTGTTCCCTGATCGGATCAATTCCTGCATATTTACCGAGTTTTTCGCCCCAATTCGCGCGGGGTTTAAGCGGCTTAAATCAGCGCGTGTCGGGTTGATCCAAACCTCATCGCATCCACCTGCAGAAATGGTTGAGTTGAGCGACTCAACACAAGCATGGTCTTATTCTATTCACTGTCGGGTTAGGTCTACCCCTCTAAAAATAAGCCGGATATTGCCTTGATTTTGTACGGAAAAAGCCGTACCCGACTTAAGTATAATGAATATAAAAAAAGCAAATGGTGCGTTTTTTAATCGGTTGTTTGAATTGTAAAATAAAATTTATTTAATAAAAATCAAATATTTATTTTGTAATATAAATTTTCGGATACGACTTTGATCTACATATTTTTTAAATAAATAGTGAAGATTCTTTGAGGATATTGGATTAATTTTCTAACTCACTCTAATCTGTACTCAACACGACGAAGTGCTCTAAATCTGAACACATCTAGAGGTATGATTTTAGTCATTTCGTTGGAGAAAATCCTAAAATTAATACAGGAAAATATCATGACTACATACCAAACAGCGATTGATGCAATCCGCGAATTGAAAGCGAAATTCGGTAACACTTGGGCAGACATCAGTCCTGAAGATGCTGCGCGTATGCAGATGCAAAACCGTTTCAAAACTGGTTTAGACATTGCTAAATATACAGCTGCGATTATGCGTCGTGATATGGCTGAATACGATGCAGACAGCAGCAAGTATACTCAATCATTAGGTTGCTGGCACGGTTTTGTTGCGCAACAAAAAATGATTGCGAACAAAAAATACTTCGGTACAACCTCTAAGCGTTATATCTACCTGTCTGGCTGGATGGTTGCTGCACTTCGTTCAGAATTCGGTCCACTTCCTGACCAATCTATGCACGAGAAAACTTCTGTTCCTGCATTGATCGAAGAAATCTACACTTTCTTACGTCAAGCTGACGCGAAAGAATTAAACGATTTGTTCCGTGCACTGAAAAAAGCGCAAGACGCGGGTGACACTGCTAAAGCAGCTGAAATCACTGCTCAAATCGACAACTTTGAAACTCACGTTGTGCCAATTATTGCCGACATCGACGCTGGTTTCGGTAACGAAGAAGCAACTTACTTACTTGCGAAGAAAATGATCGAAGCGGGTGCTTGTGCACTGCAAATCGAAAACCAGGTTTCTGATGCGAAACAATGTGGTCACCAAGCGGGTAAAGTAACTGTTCCACACGAAGACTTCATCGCGAAAATCCACGCGCTTCGCTATGCATTCTTAGAAATGGGTCTTGACGACGGTATCATCGTTGCACGTACTGACTCTGAAGGCGCTGACTTGACTCAAAAAATCCCAGTGGTTAAAGAGCCAGGCGACATCGCTTCTCAATACATCAGCTACTTAGACACTCAAGAAATTGACATCTCTGAAGCGAAAGAAGACGAAATCCTGATCAAGCGTGATGGTAAATTACACCGTCCTAAGCGTTTAGCATCTGGCCTGTACCAGTTCCGTGAAGGCACTCAAATTGACCGCGTTGTACTTGACTGTGTAACCAGCTTACAAAACGGTGCTGACCTGCTTTGGATCGAAACTGCAACGCCTAACGTTGAAGAAATCGCTCACATGGTGAACCGTGTACGTGAAGTTGTGCCAAATGCGAAGCTTGTTTATAACAACTCTCCATCGTTCAACTGGACTTTAAACTTCCGTCAACAAGCGTACGACCGTTGGGTTGCTGAAGGTAAAGATGTATCTGCATACGACCGTGCTAAGTTAATGAGTGCTGAGTACGACAACACTGAATTAGCTGCTGAAGCTGACGAAAAAGTACGTACATTCCAAGCAGATGCTTCTCGTGAAGCGGGTGTATTCCATCACTTAATCACACTTCCGACTTACCACACAGCTGCTCTGTCTACTCACGAGCTTGCTCAAGGTTACTTCGGTTCTGAAGGTATGTTGGCTTATGTTGCTGGCGTACAACGTAAAGAAATCCGTGGCGGTATCGCTTGTGTGAAACACCAAGCAATGGCGGGTTCTGATATCGGTGATGACCACAAAGAAATCTTCGCTGGTGACAACGCGCTTAAAGCGGGTGACGATGCGAAAAACACAATGAACCAGTTCAACGGCTAATCGTTAGACGGTTTACAAAAAACCCTGCATCTGCAGGGTTTTTTTATGCTTGAATAAAAAGAATAAATAAGAAAGAAAAAAGAAGATCAGTACAGCAAGATAAAAAGAAACGGCAGAATAGAAAATGAAAGAAAAAAGAAAAGCTATTTCACCTTAATATAGTCCGCCACCGCATTGTCCGGATAATTAAAGCTGATTTTATTGTAGCGGGTTTGCTGGGCCGGAATAGGTTCTAAAAAGCTTTCATCAACCAGCGCGTTATATTCCTGATAGTTTTGATCGACCAGAATAATATCACTGACTTTCAGTTTTAGCGGCTGATCTGACTGGTTATGAATACGCATATAGTAGTCATGCGCTTTAACCGTATCGGTAATATCGCGAAAGCTTAAGCTATCAATATGTTCGGCCTGAATATCGGCATGTTTCAGCGCATTGCTGACTTCAATGGTCGCAACACGTTCCAGTTTTAGCGCTGGCTGTTTGGATGAGGCATCTACAAGTTCCAACCCGTTCGCTGTAGGCTGTAACTGTTGAATCTGCGGATCAGTACTGATTAATTGGGCAATCTGTTCATTGGTATAGCTGACCTGACCTTCTGTATTCTGGCTACGCTGACGGCGAGCATAGATACGGGTATCTTGCAGGCTGTAGCTCTGATCCGGATGAATCTTTAACTCAAGAATACGCTGCTGGCAATCATCACAGTCAAGGATGGCCTTGTAGTGACCGGTCAGCAGCTCCGGCTGTGGTGCCGGCGTTTCAGCAGCAGGCATCAAGCTGTCTTGCGGTTGGGTTTCAGTTTGGGCCTGGGCATTGCTCATGGTACTGCTTTTTTCAGCTTGCCCACCGCAACCACTTAAACACAAAGACAAGGTGCTAATTGCAAGAAGAGGACGAGATAACATGGCAACAGATCAATCTTTGGATAAGGTATTAAACATAAACTTTTCGGGCATATTCGCCTAGAGCAGAGGGCTAAATTGAGCCGCTGTTTTGTAGCAAATTTTATCGCGGGCAAAAAACCGTTTTGAAACAAGAAAAGTCACCAAAGCGGTGACTTTTAGCAGTGCTAGATCTTGTGCTTTATTGCAGATCTTTTTGCAGACGATAATTCTGGCTGGCACCAATATTGTCGCCATTATTGACATCACGCGCTTCAATAAAGTTTTCACCGACAAAGAATTTACGGTTATTGGCAGCCTGATCCAGAATAATAACGGCAGGATCATTCGGGTCAAATTCAAACGTACCGGTAATTTTGGACTCCTGACCATTGGCACGGCCCAGGAATTCTTCACTCAGCTCATAGGTTTTATCCATTTTTAGCTCAAGCTCGGTTTCAATGCCCTGGCAGTCGCTACACGGCAAGACCCCTTTATATTCTCCCGGCCAGTCCAGTGCGGTGGCGGCTGTATCATTGGCGCTCATGTCAGTGGCTGCGGCAGGCGAGGTGGTTTCTGCATCGCGGGCGGTTTCAGGGGTTTTATTGTTATCACAGGCGGCCAGTAACAGCGCCGTGAAGGCAAGGCTCAGAATTTTTATTTTCACCGATCAATCTCCTGACAGGACAGATAGGGTCAGCATAGCCTGATTGTAAAAATTGCCCTGTTGGGTTTCTGTGAGTATTTATTTTCAGTTCTTCGCATCCGGTTTATCCACGAAAAAAATGAAAGATTGGCAGGAATGGCGATTGACGGTTTGGCTAATTTTATACATTTATATATTAATTGCTTAAATATTCAGCAATTTGCTCTTTTTTAAATCTGTTGAGTTGTTAAACTTCGCGCAATTTTTATTGTGTGGATTGTGCTTGTGTTTGAGAAGTTGGCAGAACAGAGCTTGGGGTTGATGGGCTGGGAAATTGACAATCACTGGCCGCTGGATTTGGACCAGTGTGTAATGATTGCCGCGCCGCATACCAGTAACTGGGATGCACTATATGCGCGTTTGGCGCTTAAAGCCTTGGGTGTGAATGTTCGCCTGACCATTAAAGACAGTTATATGAAATTCCCGTTCGGGCCCTTTGTCCGTGCGATGGGAGGAATTGGCATTGACCGTCGTCCGAAGGCAGCCGGTGAGCAGCGTCCAAGCATGGTGCAGCTGATGAGCGATTTGTTCAAGCAGCATCCCAAGCTGGTGATGCTGGTTACGCCAGAAGGTACACGCGCCAAACAGGAACAGTGGAAAACCGGTTTTTATCATGTGGCGGTAACGGCTGGCGTGCCGATTGCACTGGCCTATATGGACTACGCCCAGAAAAAATGTGGGGTAGGTAAAATTGTCTATCCATCGGGAGATATGGAAAAAGACATGGCAGAAATCATGGCGTTTTATGCCAGCATTGCCGCCAAATTCCCGGAACAGTTTAGTGTCGATACTCGTTACTATGCAGAACCGGCTGAATAGTCACTCATTGTTAAAAAAACAGAAGACAGGGCATCGACCCTGTCTTTTTATTTATATGCTTTCAATATCGAAATTAGCAGTACATCAAGATGCGAGAGGTTGAAGCTTCTCTCTGATTGATCGGCTGTTTTGTGTGATCAAACTTCTAAATATCTGATTTTGATTTAAGGCTGTTCTGCTTTGGGAAAAATTCCGCCCAATGATTGGCAGGCAGCAGTATAAAGATGATATTGCTGCTGCACAATTTCATCCACCGCCAGGCTGGATTGCTGTTCACCTTCCCGATATTGCTCGACATAACGACTGGCTTTTTGCCGGGCGGCAACCAGTGCATGTTCGTGATAGCTGTTAATAGCACTATGGGTCATCAGCGTTGTTTCAATATTGTGGCATTCAAATTGCGCCAGCAATTGTTCAGCGCGTTTTAATTCTTGGGAGTTACCGAACATACAGGCGCTCAGCAGGGTACAGCAGGCCAAAGCAAACAGGGGTTTCATGTTAGCAAAATAGTGAAGAGAGGATGGACCATAGTCTAGCGAATTCAGCCCACCTCTAGCATGACAAACCGGTTTAACTGCTTAAAAATTAGTTTATTGTGATAAAAGTCACACAAAACTGCAGTTAACCTTTGACCAGACCGCCATCAACAATCAGGTTTTGCCCGGTGACTGCACGCGAATACGGTGACAGGAACATCATAATAGCTGCGGCAAATTCTTCTGGGGTGGTAACGCGGCGTAGTGGCGTCGAGGCAGCAATTAAATCAAATACCGCATCTGGCGTGGCTTTGCTGGCATCGGTGGTTTGGAGCAGACCGCCAGACAACATATTCACGTTAATACCATATTGGCCCAGATCATGCGCTGCAGTACGGGTAAAGGCCAACAGTGCGGCTTTGGCGGTGGTGTAGTCATGATAAGGCACCACCGGATTCTGCACGAGGTTGGTACCAATATTCACAATACGGCCAAATCCGGCAGTTTTCATATCCTCAAGCGCTGCTTGGGTGGTATTGAGGGCAGCCACAACTGCACCATCAAACTGTTGCTGCATGATGGCCGGCGTCAGGTCTTCAACTTTGGGACGGGCATCACCATTAAACTCAAAGTTGATTAAGGCATTGTTGATGACACTATGAATGGCCTGACCAAAACGCGCCTTGGCTGCGGCAAAGAGAGCCTGCACCTGGGCTTTGTCAGTGACATCGGCCTGATAGGCAAAGACCTGCTCTGGATACTGTTGCACCAGCTGCTCGGCAGCAGCGGCACTGTTTAAATAATTTACCACTACACGCGCCCCTTCCGCCAATAAGGTTCGGGTAATGGCCAGGCCTAAACCGCGTGCGCCGCCAGTCACTAAAACAATTTGATCACGAATTTGCATATTGCTCACATCCTCATTCCCTATGCAGATGCACCATAGCAAGAAATGGCAGCCAGCCAAAGCGAAATCTGCGCCGATAGAAATTGGTGCAGTTATTGCTTAATGCCAGGGCATAGACTTAACAAAGATACGAATTGAGCAAAATGAATCAGCTGGTGGCAACAGAAGTGAAGCCTGCGGTGCAATATTGGTTTGCACAGCTCGAACTTGGCTTTAAAGGCGCAGAAAATCGCACCGTATTGGAGCATCGTAAACATCATGGTCCTGTTCGGGTGCAAAAAATGCTGTGGCCAGAAAAAACCGGAGTGTGCCACGCCATTATTGTGCATCCACCGGCAGGCATTGCCGGGGGTGATCATTTAACCTTTCAGATGTCGGCAGAGCAGGCCGCACATGCCTTGGTGACCACGCCGGGTGCAGGAAAATGGTACAAGACCAATCAAAAACAGGCTTTCCAACATATTGATATTACAGTTAAAGATGCCTCTATTTTTGAATGGCTACCACAAGAAACCATGCTCTTTAATGGTGCACATGCCAATTCTGAAACCAGAGTTATTTTGGAGGATGCCGCCAGTTTTATTGGTTGGGATATGTTGGTACTGGGCCGTCAGGCGCGCCATGAAACATTTATCGAGGGCAGTTATCAAAATCGATTTCAGCTGTACCGGAACAATAAATTACTGGTCACTGACCGTTTGAGTTTTAGTGGCAATGACCGCTGGCTCAGCTCCTGTTTGGGAGTGAACGGTCATGCAGTCATGGCTAGCTTCTGGGCAGTGCCGCCAGAAAAATTCCGCTCAAAATTCTATTTAGATCAGCAGATTGATCAAATCCGTGAGCTGATTATGCGCATGGATATTAAGGTGACGTTAACCCTGCTGGATGATGTGGTGACAGCACGTTATCTGGGTGATGACGTACGCCAGTGTCATGATGCCTTTGCTGCGATACGTGCCAAGCTGCGCCGTGACTGGTTTGATTTAGATGAAGAGTTTCCGAGGATTTGGCGGACATAAAGACCATTCTCCCTCCCTATGGGAGGGAGTTAGAGGGAGGGCTAATACATTGGGTTTATTACCTCTCCCTAACCCTCTCCTGAAAGGAGAGGGAATTTAATTTTTTGAGCACACATTTTGCATTACATCCTTTAGAACAAATTTAGGAACGAGATATGGAACTCAATCCCACTGAAAAAGACAAAATGCTGATTTTTACTGCGGGCTTGGTGGCCGAACGTCGTAAAGCACGTGGGCTAAAACTGAACTATCCCGAGGCGATTGCTTATATTTCTGCCGCGTTGTTAGAAGGCGCGCGTGATGGTATGAGCGTGAGTGAGCTGATGCATTACGGTACCACGTTATTAAAACGTGAAGATGTGATGGAAGGTATACCGGAAATGATTGCCGAAGTTCAGGTTGAAGCGACTTTTCCAGATGGCTCAAAACTCGTCACTGTGCATCAACCGATTGTCTAGGAGTCAAACATGATACCTGGAGAAGTGATTACCCCTGATTTAGATATTGAAATGAATGTGGGGCGTCAGACCTTAAAAATGACCGTGGCAAATGCCGGTGACCGTCCGATTCAGGTCGGTTCACATTTTCATTTTTATGAGGCCAATGATGCCTTGCAGTTTGACCGTGAAGCGGCACGAGGTTTTCGTTTAAATATTGCCGCAGGCACAGCGGTACGTTTTGAGCCGGGTCAAAGCCGGGATATTGAACTGGTGGCTTTAGCCGGTAAACGCGAAGTCTATGGCTTTGCCGGTCGTGTCATGGGTCCATTGGATTAAGGAAAAATTAAAATGAAAATGTCACGCCGTGCCTATGCGGAAATGTTTGGTCCAACGGTAGGCGATCGGGTTCGTTTGGCCGATACCGAACTGTTTATTGAAGTGGAACAAGACCTCACCACTTATGGTGAAGAAGTTAAATTTGGTGGTGGTAAAGTCATTCGTGATGGAATGGGGCAGTCACAACTTTTGGCTGATGACGTTGCCGATACCGTCATTACCAATGCTTTAATTGTAGATTGGTGGGGCATTGTTAAAGCTGATGTCGGTTTAAAGAACGGCCGTATCTGGAAAATTGGTAAAGCCGGCAACCCTGATATTCAGCCGGATATTACCATTCCACTTGGTGCTGCTACTGAAGTGATTGCAGGTGAAGGACAAATTTTAACAGCAGGTGGTGTGGATACCCATATTCATTGGATTTGCCCACAACAAGTGGAAACTGCACTCATGTCAGGCGTCACCACCATGATTGGTGGCGGTACAGGTCCTGCAGCAGGCACATCGGCAACGACGGTGACTCCGGGTCCTTGGCATATTTCCACCATGCTGCAAGCCATTGACGATTTACCCATGAATATTGGTTTATTGGGTAAAGGTAACCTCAGTCAGCCTGAACCGATTGCCGAGCAAATTCGTGCAGGTGTAGTGGGTTTAAAACTGCATGAAGATTGGGGCTCGACACCTGCAGCGATTGATAACTGTTTGACTGTGGCAGATGAATTTGACGTGCAAGTCGCAATTCATACCGACACTTTAAATGAAAGTGGTTTCTTGGAAGAAACGTTGGCGGCATTTAAAAACCGTACCATTCACACTTATCATACCGAAGGTGCCGGTGGTGGACATGCGCCTGATATTTTAAGAGCCATTGGTCAGCCAAATGTGTTGCCATCGTCGACCAATCCAACCCGTCCTTATACCATCAACACCATTGATGAACATCTGGATATGTTGATGGTCTGTCACCATTTAGATCCTGCAATTTCGGAAGATGTGGCGTTTGCGGAAAGTCGTATTCGCCGTGAAACCATTGCTGCGGAAGATATTTTGCAAGACTTAGGCGCAATTGCCATGATGTCATCGGATTCGCAAGCGATGGGGCGTGTTGGAGAAGTGGTGATACGCACATGGCAAACCGCACATAAAATGAAAGTGCAGCGTGGACCTTTAGAGGGTGACAATGCCACGCATGACAATCATCGTGTGAAGCGTTATATCGCCAAATATACGATTAACCCTGCGATTACCCATGGTTTAAGTCATGAAATTGGCTCGGTGGAAGTCGGTAAACTGGCCGATTTAGTGTTGTGGAAGCCCGCATTTTTTGGTGTAAAACCATCGATGATTATTAAAGGCGGGATGATTGCGGCAGCGCCAATGGGCGATATTAATGCGTCAATTCCAACACCGCAGCCAGTGCATTATCGTCCGATGTTTGGTGCCAATGCCCGTGGTGTGCATAACACCTGTATTACGTTTTTGTCGCAAGTGGCGATTGATGCGAGTGTGCATGAAAAGCTAGGGCTGAAAAAGTTGATTAGCCCATGTAAAGGCACACGGGATATTCAGAAGAAAGATATGAAGCTGAATACTTACTGCCCTGTGATGGAAGTTGATCCTGAAATTTATGAGGTTCGGGCGGATGGGAAATTACTGACGTGTGAACCTGCGGAAGTGTTGCCGATGGCACAGCGGTATTTTTTATTTTAATTGACCTCTCCCTGACCCTCTCCTAAAAGGAGAGGGAAAGAAGTTATTAATTTAATTGCTGCTATGTTCTTTCTCCCTTTGGGATGAGGAATATAATTCCGCAAGAGGATGAGGGTGCTAACTCTTGAATTAACTGTATAAAAGGTATACAAGCGAATTTATCTAGGACTTAAAAAGAAGAGAGAGTTAATTTGCTGAATATTTCTGAATATCCTTTTGTATATCAAGATGAAGACTATATTTATTTATATAAACACCAGCCTATAACAGATAGTCGATTAGAGCTTTTAACGAAAGGAACAATCAGCTTTACTAAGCCCGATAAATTTAATGACCCTTTTGATTGTGTTTACGCAGTTGATGAAAGTTACCATTATTCTGTAGAGGAAATTCAAAAGAAATTTTTAGAGCTTTTCAAACAAAAAATTTCGAATGAAGAAGCGATGCATTATGAAAAAGAAAGTATAGAGAAAGAAAATCAAGCAATTAATGATCTAACATATTTTGCGGATATTAATAGTTTAATGGGGATATGTTGTTTGAATCATAATCCGTTAAATATTCTAATGTGGTCTCATTATGCAGACTTTCATAAAGGTTTTTTAACAGAATTTAAGTTTAGAAAAACCGATTTACTTAACCCGAGTTTGAACTATTTAAATTTTTTCCCGATTCCTGTTAGCTATATGGATGAAATGCTAGTAATTGATCGAGAAACTAGGTTAGATCCAAATGGTAAAATAATTGAAATTTATACATCTAAAGCAGCTGAGTGGAGTTATGAAAAAGAATTTAGAGTCATCAGACCAAATACAAGTGAATCTATTCAGAAGCTCCCATACGATGACTTAATTTGTAGTGTTATCGGAGGTTTAAAAATCTCGGTAGCCGATGAAAAAAAATTGGAAATGATATGTGAAGCAGAAAATATTCCTTATTATAGAGTTCAAAGAATCTCAAATACTTATAAATTGACAGTTCCCAATCATCATCAGCTTGATGTTGAAAAGAAAAATTAAATGCACCAAGAAAACTCATAATTGGCATAAAAACTGCTTACTTTTGATGCGTAAATTTACAGATATTTTGCTTTGAAATTGAAAAACATAAATCAAAGCAAAACATCTTCGTGACAAAAGGAATAGCATGAAAATCTACACTCAGCGAATAGAACACATTTCAGAGGGAAGCACTTTTGAAACCGTTGAACTCAGCTTCGACACCCGCCAAAAGAGCCGATTTCGTGCAACACTCAAAAACGGAACAGATATTGGTGTAGACCTACCACGCACAGGAATTTTGCGTAGCGGCTCATTTATTGCCACAGAACACGGCGACATTTTAAGAGTCGATGCTAAACCTGAACGCCTGATGCAAGTGGTGGCAGAAACCGATTTTGATTTACTCAAAGCGGCTTACCACTTAGGCAATCGCCATGTACCACTGATGCTGACACCAAGTGCACTCTATTTTGAGCCTGACCACGTTTTAGCAGAAATGGTGGTCGGTTTAGGACTCGCCGTGAATGAAGTTGAACATCCGTTTGAACCGGAAAGTGGCGCATACGCACAACATGCACACGACCACCGCTTAAGCCCAATCAAAGCGATTCACGCGCATGCCCATCACTAATGCAGCACAACTACTGAAACTGCTGACACTGTCATCGACAGCATTGCCAGTCGGAGCATATTGCTACTCGCAAGGTGTGGAAAGTGCCATTGAGCAAGGCTTAATTCACGATGAACACAGTAGCATTGCTTACTTTGAAGAAGTCTTGGAGATGCTACTGGTACGTTTTGAACTACCGGTCTTAAAACGGCTGATGCAATTTTATGATGATGACGCACAGTTTGATTATTGGGCGCAGATTTATCGTGCCAGTCGGGAAAGTCGTGAACTTTTAGCGGAGTCACAACAGCTGGCATTTTCCCTCAATGCATGGATTAAAGATGTGCTGAAAATGCCAGTGATGGTGAAAAAACAGCTGGGTTTTGTGCCGGTTTATGCCCAGCTCTGCGGCCAGTTGGGTTTAAACGAAGCAGATGTATTAACCGCTTATACCTTTACTGTGCTGGAAAATCAGGTGCTGGCAGCTGTGAAAACCGTTCCGCTCGGGCAGATGAGTGGACAACGGATTTTATGGCATTTACATGAGCAGGTTCCAGCAGCCATCGAAAAAGCATTAATGCTGGAAGATGAGCAGCTCAGTAGCGCCTTACCCAATTACGCCATGCTGAGTATGGCGCATGAAACCCAGTATTCACGCTTATTCCGTTCTTAACGTCTTCCTTTTTAAAGGGGGATTGAGAGGGCGTAAAAATTTAATCAATATTTCCTCTCTCTGGGAGAGGGAAATCACCTCACCTTAGCGCAGTATTGCTGCTCATCTCCTAAGAGGAGAGGGAACACAAGATTCCCCCTCTCCCTATGGGAGAGAGTTGGGAGAGGGAAAATAAAAGGAAAATCAACATGACAGAACGTTCTCCATTACGTGTCGGCATCGGTGGTCCAGTCGGTTCAGGTAAAACAGCACTTACTCTCAATTTATGTCAGGCCTTGCGCCAGCGCTATAACATGGCGGTGGTCACCAATGACATTTATACCAAGGAAGACTCCAACTTTCTTACCCGCAACGAAGCCATGAGCCCAGACCGGATTGTCGGTGTCGAAACAGGTGGCTGTCCACACACTGCCATCCGTGAAGATGCTTCGATTAACCTGGCAGCGATTGACGACTTGTGTGAAAAGTTCGATGGCTTGGAATTGATCATTATTGAAAGTGGTGGCGATAACTTGGCGGCAACCTTTAGTCCGGAATTATCCGATCTGACTTTATATGTGATTGATGTGGCCGGTGGTGAAAAAATTCCACGTAAAGGTGGGCCGGGCATTACCAAATCTGATTTGCTGATTATTAACAAAACCGATTTAGCCCCGATGGTCGGCGCCAGTCTGGAAGTAATGGATCAGGATGCCAAGCGCATGCGTGGTGATAAACCATTTTTATTTTCCAATATGAAAACCAAAGATGGTTTGGAGCAGATTATTGAGTTTATTGAAAAACAGGGCCTGTTTAAAAACTAAATAGCCTAAGCAATATCTCTATTTTTCCCTGATTCTAAAAAGATGGCTATGGCTGTCTTTTTTCTTGTGAGCATTTAACATTTGCACTGCTTGAATATCGAGTCAAAAGCCCATCTATCTTAAGTTATTTCTATATCTATATTTAAATATTAGATTGGGCAGGGCAGATAAAACTTTAACTGGACAGAAACTTGGCCAGTCTTTTCTTTTATCCACCAGAAAAATAGCCAAGATATGCATGAAATGTGAACTTGTACATACAGGAACGCAACAAAAAATTGCCAGTAAATTCATGCTAATTGCTGAAAATGCAGCCATCTGAACAGGGGGTAAATTGCATGAAAAAGCTGGCTTTTGTGTCGCTGGTGGCGGTGGCACTTACCGGGTGTGGTCACGCCGTATGAGAATGGTCCACGACATAGCGTCTATACCGGTTATGATCGAGGCTATTCAAACTATCCATATACCGTGTCGCGTTGGGAACATGAACGCCGTCCGGTGTATCTTCAGCAGCGTCCATCGGTTAAGCCAGTGAATCGTCCACATGCTCAACGTCCGCATGGGCAAAAACCGGGTCAGGCCAACCGTCCTGCACATAAACCGACACAGAGTAAACCTGCACAAAGCAAACCAGTAAAGCCAAATCGTCCGGTGGCCAACAAGCCGCCAGCGAAAAAACCACAGGCGAGTAATCCAGCTAAGGCCAAACCCGTCACGGCTTTGCCGCCGACTTCTGGGGTGCAGCGTCCATTACGACCTGGCGTATAAATCAAAAAGGATTCCATCTGGAATCCTTTTTTTATAACCGTTCATTCAAGCATTATAGTGATTTCTGATACAGTCCAGCGCGGACTGTACCGGCTTTGGTTTCCTTGATTTGCTGCCAGGAGGCCGGCAGTTTTAGCTGGTTTAGATCACGGTCGGCCTCGACATAAATCAAGCCTTTATCCTGAATTAATGGATCAGCCAATTGTGCCAGCTGTTCCCATAAATCCAGGTTATAAGGCGGATCAAGAAACACCAGATCATAGCTGTCTTTCAGGCTGGCCAGCGCCTGCTGTGCAGTACTGATTTTTAACTGGGCCCGGGCTTTGGTGACTTTTAACAGTTCTAGGTTCTGGGTCAGGAACTGGGCTTGAGTGCGGTCCGGTTCAATCATGGTGACCTGTGCAGCACCACGTGATAGCGCTTCAAAGGAAAGCGCCCCCGAGCCGGCACACAGGTCCAGCACTTTGGCATTTTGCACATCCCACATCAGCCAGTTAAACAGGGTTTCACGCACCCGGTCCGGCGTCGGGCGTAAACCGTCAATACTGGCAAAGGCCAACTGGCGACGTTTCCAGTCTCCACCAATAATTCGTAGCTGGTTTTTCATGGTTTAGTCACTCTCTATTGTGGCAGATGGGGCAGCGGCCGGTGTTGCTGGCGCAGATGCAGCAGTATCCTGAGCCGGAGTGGTGGTGCTACGAGCACCTTCGGCACTTGGCAGTTCACTTGGCTTTAAACCGGCGGTCATCAGGCCACCACTAATTTGGGCCGCAGATGGACGAATCGGATTCTTGTCTTTGTTGAGTAGCCAGTAATCCAGAATTGGACGGGCCAGGGCCGTGGCAGCACTCCCACCACGGCCATTTTCCAGAATCACCGCAATGGCAATTTCAGGTTTTTCTGCCGGAGCGAAGCCGACAAATAAACCGTGGTCAAGCTGACGGTCGGTGAGCAGCGCTTCATTATAGCGTTTGCCCTGCGCAATACTTTTGACCTGCGCGGTCCCGGTTTTTCCGGCAATTGAATATTGCAGGCCGCCTTTAATGCCTTTACCGGTGCCTGATTGAATGACATCCACCATGGCATCGCGCATTTTAATCCAGTCTTCGTCGGTCCCGTTAAATTCAATGCGGCCATTGGTACCATTATGCACCTTAAATGGACGCGCACCGCGGCTTTCACGCAGCACGTGTGGCGTGACTTTAAAGCCCTGGTTGGCGGTAATGGCCGTGGCCATGGCCAGTTGTAATGGTGTCGCGGTAAAAGCACCCTGACCAATACTGACCGAAATGGTTTCGCCGCGCATCCATTTGGCATTGCGGGTACGCATCTTCCATTCCGGACTCGGGTATAAACCAGTGCTTTCACTTGGTAAATCGACGCCGGTGCGCTCACTAAAACCAAACTGGCGCATCCAGTCATTCATCTTTTCAATGCCCATCCGGTAGGACAATACATAGAAATAGGTATCACAGGACACCACCTGAGCAGTGTGCATATTGACAATGCCATGCCCCGATTTTTTATGGTCACGGAAACGGTGGCTATCGCCCGGTAAAGTGAAATAGCCATAATCCTGAATCGCGGTACTCCAGTCGACCAGACCATAATGAATCCCGCCTAAACCAAACATTGGCTTAATGGTCGAGCCGGGCGGATAGACTCCTTGTACGGCACGGTTATATAGCGGCTGGTCAATATTGTCGCGCAGGGCGGCATAGTTGGTATGGCTGATGCCGGTGACAAAGAGGTTCGGGTTAAAGCTGGGGCTTGACACCAGCGCCAGAATTTCCCCGGTACGTGGATCAAGCGCGACAATCGCACCACGACGGCCGGCCAGCTGTTCAGAGGCCACCACTTGTAAGCCATAATCTAAGGACAAGTAGAGATCATTACCGCGAACTGGGTCTTTACGGCCCAAGTGGCGCAGCACATTACCGTGTGCATCGGCCTCGACCGATTCATTGCCCGGTACGCCGTGCAGTAAATGCTCATATGATTTTTCTACGCCAATTTTACCAATCAGGTTGGTGCCGGCGTAGGCATCTTTATCAATCTCTTTCAGCTCTTTGTCATTGATCCGGCCCACATAACCAATCACATGCGCAAACAGCTCACCATGTGGATAGTAACGGGTCATCTGGGTTTCAATATTCACCCCGGGAAACTGGAATTTCACTTCACTGAAACGGGCAATATCGGTTTCATTCAGATTCAGTTTAATGGAGACCCGTTCGGTTTTACGTGCGGTTTTAATCCGGCTCTGGAAGCGTTCAATATCTTCTTCAGTCAGTTCCAGAATCGGGGTCAGCCGTTCGATGGTGGCATCAATATCTTCGACATCGGCCCGGCTTAAGGTCGCGGTAAAGACCGGATAGTTATCGGCCAGCAACACCCCATTACGGTCATAGATATAACCGCGCGCAGGCGCTAAGGGTTGCAGGCGAATCCGGTTTTTGTCAGATGCGGTGGCAAACTCATCAAAGCTACTGATTTGCAGATAGGCATAACGCACCACCAGCAGCAGTAAAAAGAAACTGACCAGCCCGATAGAGATGAATACCCGATTGCGAAAAATGCGCTTTTCTTGCTGAACATTTTTTAAAGGAAAGTGCTGTTTCATATGCAATCGGCTTAAACAGATCAAGGAGATGAGAATAGGGCTGTTATTCTAGCCGATAACACAGCGCTTTGCGTATGCCTGCATGACCGATTCGACACAAATAATGTGATTTAGGTTTTTGACTTTTGCGACAATAAAAAGATCGGCTGCTGTATATAAGAATCTGGGTAAATCTGCTACAGTCAAAAAAATAAAACAGGATTGTTTTACAATTAGAATTAAGGAACTTGGTGAAAATAATGAAAAAAGTATATTCCTTAGTGGCATGTATTGCGCTGTGCAATGTGGCCTATGCCGAAGAATCTTCTTTTTTCCCACAGGCAAAATTGACCGGGGAAGATACAAAAACCTGGAATATCGGGGCAGGAATTACACAAAAATTACTTCATTTAAATGCAGAATGGGTCAATCCCTACGGCATTGCCTATGCCAAAGCCGGGGCATTTTTAAATGGGGATCATGAACCGGGTGGACAAATTGGCTTTCGCTTGCCATATCATTTCACCGGTAAAGATAAAAATGGTTATTATATCGGAGCTTATGCGGGTCATCTTGAATCCAAAGTGGTCGACCAGAAAGAGAAAGCACGTCTGGGCGCTGGTGTAGATCTTGCTTATGTCTTGCTGAACCGTGAACGGATCAGTACCTTTAGTGTGGGGATTGGTGCAGGTGAAAAACTGGAAGATCGGGCCGGTCGGGTGATTGCAGAAACCGAGCCAAAACTACAATTTTCCTATACTTTAAGTGTGGGTTTATAGCCAGAATAGAGAGTTAAATGCTTTTAGAATCCGGTAATTAGAAATAAATATGGAAAATATGCATGCTTGAGTACATCAATCAGTTGTGGCAAACCTTTTTGAATCGCCCGGATTTTTGGGCTGTGCTCAGCATTATCCCTGTCACCGCTTTTGTGACCTGGGCCCACGTGTGGATGGCACTGAAAATGGTGTTCTATCCCATTAATTTCTGGGGCTTTCATTTGGGGCCATTGCCGGTGGGCTGGCAGGGGATTGTGCCGAGAAAAGCCGGGCGTATTTCAGGCATTATTACCGACAATACCTTGTCTAAACTGGGCTCATTGCGCGAATTTCTGGATGCCATGGACCCGGAAGATATGGCACGGATTATTGGCGAGCAGGTCGGTTTTGAGCTGGAGCATTTAATTGATGAGGTGATGATCGACCGCAATGCTGTGCTGTGGGAAAACCTGCCCTATTCAATTAAGCGCCGCATTTATGCCCAGGCACATAAACAGCTGCCTGCGGTGCTGCGTGAACTGGTCACTGAACTGACTTTGAATGTCGAGTCACTGGTCGATATGCGCGAAATGGTGGTACGCCAGATGGAAGGTGACCGCCGTTTAATGGTGCGCATGTTCCTGAAAGTGGGCCAGAAAGAAATTAACTTTATCTGGCATATCAGTGCGTTAATCGGGATGTTCTTTGGTATATTCCAGATGATTGTCTGGTTTATTGTGCCATGGCACTGGACGGTACCATTCTGGGCCGCCATCTGGGGCTTTTTAACCAACTGGATTGCGATCTGGATGGTATTCAACCCGATTGAACCACATTATGTGAAGTATCCACAATTTTTTACGCGAACACAGAGTCGCAAATTTCCGTGGATTAAACCTGTTATTCCGCGCATTGGCACCTATAATGTTCAGGGTGCCTTTATGAAGCGCCAGGAAGAGGTGTCTGATGTATTTGCCAGTGTGGTCACCGAAGATTTAATTACTTTAAAATCCATTATGACCGAAATGATGTATGGCAGTAAAAAAGACAAGACCCGTCGGATTGTCAAACGCCATATTAATGAAATTATGGAAACCCCACTGGTCAGAACCTCTTTACAATTGTCTTTAGGGCCAAAAGAATACGCAAAACTCAAGACAGACTTGATCGATCGCTCAATTGAAATTACGATGGTGCCTGTATGCGACCCAGCCTTTAATGCGAGCCGTGCACAGAAAATCTATCAAATGTTTAGAGAACGTATTCTTGAACTTACACCAAGAGAGTTTCAAAATTTATTGCGTCCTGCCTTTCAGGAAGATGAATGGATCTTGATTGTATTGGGAGGGGTAACCGGTTTTATTGCTGGTTTAATACATTTGTTTGTCGCTTTCTTATAATTGGATGCTGGACAGCATGTCGAACCTGAGTTCGTCATGAACAAAGTGTCATGTACATTGTTAAAAATGAGGATGTTTTTTTATGCGCATTATCTTACTCGGACCACCTGGAGCAGGTAAAGGTACACAAGCTCAGTTGATCTGTAAGCGCTACAATATCCCACAAATTTCAACCGGTGATATGCTCCGTGCTGCGATTCGTGAAGGTACTGAATTAGGTCTACAGGCTAAAAACGTAATGGAAAGCGGTGGTCTGGTTTCAGATGAATTGATCATCGGTTTAGTGAAAGAGCGTATTGCTCAACCTGATTGTGCCAATGGCTGCATTTTTGATGGTTTCCCGCGTACCATTCCACAAGCGGAAGCGCTGGAAAAAGAAGGCATCAACATTGATCACGTGATTGAAATTGATGTACCGGACGAAGAAATCGTACAGCGTCTGTCTGGTCGCCGTCAGCACCCGGCTTCTGGTCGTGTTTATCACATCGTTTACAATCCGCCAAAAGTGGAAGGTAAAGATGATGAAACGGGTGAAGATCTGGTACAACGTCCAGATGACCAGGAAGAAACCATTCGTAAGCGTTTAGCGTCTTACCACACTGAAACTGAGCAACTGGTTGGTTTCTACCAAGGCCGCGCAGCGACAGGTGAAAATGCACCGACGTATGACAAACTTAACGGTCTACGTCCAATTGAAGATGTACAAGCGGATCTGTTCGCAATTTTAGATCAGGCAAAATAATCACCCGCTGATTGTTTTGACTTTAAGGGAGTCCTCGGTCATAGTAGGGCTCCTTTTTTATTTGCGTGCGTATAAGGAAACTGCCTCGGTGAAAATTGGTATGTTAATTTTAATGGTGCTGTTCCTGGCCATGTTGGTGGGTCTGTTTTATATCAGCTATAAAATGCTGCTAAAAGTGCGTCAGGAAGAACGTGCTGCAAATGCCAACCAGCCACAGCAGCGTCAATTGCATCCTAAATTGCAGGCGCAATTAGAGCAGCAGAAAAAAGCGCAAGATAAAGACGCACAAGACTAAGCGGCTTTTAGTCGCCCGGCTTAGGTCAGCATTATTGAATGATCTACCTCGAATATGCAGCGCAGGTCATCTTCAAGTATAAAAAAAGCTGAATTCAGGATTCAGCTTCAATATTTTTGACTGCAATCTGGCGCGCAGCTCCAAACTCAAACCGGTCTGGCCAGTTACAGACATCGGCCACTACACATTCATAGCATTTAGGCTTGCGGGCAATACAGCAATAGCGGCCATGCAGAATTAGCCAGTGATGTGCATCAACGATAAATTCTTTGGGAATCACTTTCACCAGACGGTGCTCCACTTCCAGCACATTTTTACCCACGGCTAAACCGGTCCGGTTGCCGACACGGAAAATATGCGTGTCGACTGCCATGGTCGGTTGACCAAACGCTGTGTTCAGCACCACATTGGCTGTTTTACGCCCCACACCTGGCAAAGCTTCCAGATCGGCCCGATTTTCCGGTACCTGGCTGTTGTGCTTTTCAATCAGGATTTTACAGGCCTTAATCACATTTTCCGCTTTGGAGTTATACAGGCCAATGGTCTTGATATAGTCCTTTAGCCCCTCAACCCCCAGTGCATAAATCGCTTCCGGAGTATTCGCTACTGGAAATAATTTGTCTGTGGCTTTGTTCACGCTAACATCGGTGGCCTGCGCCGATAAGGTCACTGCCACCAGCAATTCAAACGGTGAGGAGAAATTCAGTTCGGTGGTTGGATGCGGCCGCTGTTCACGCAAGCGCTCAAAAAAGGTATAGACTTGCTTTCGGGTCAAGTTTTTTACCGGTTTGACTGCGCTGCTCATGAATTAGGCCTCTCCCTGTAAGTGCTGTAATTGTTGCTGAAGCTGCACCAGTTGCGCGCGCTTGTTGGCATCTTCACGCACACTCAGCTGTTTTTCTAATTTTTTGATCTGGGTTCTGAGCTTGGCCAGCTCAATGGTGGTTTTGGCATCGTGGGTGACAGCCGGATGATCGGCTTTTTCAACCATCTGGATTTCCGGTACGACATCGGTCTGCTGCGAGAACTGGGCAAACAGCGCGGTATCAATTTCAGCACGCACTACCGGCCCTTTGCGGTGCAGGCGGCGCAGTTCTTCACGCTGAATGTGCGCATAATAACGCTGGCGTAAATCATTCTGCTCGCTCATCCGCTCCGCGTCTGTGGGTACGGGTTTGACATCTTCGACCAGATCAATACAGTCCACCGGGCAGGGTGGAATACACAGTTCACAGCCGGTACACAGGTCGGTCAGAATGCTGTGCATCAGTTTGCCGGAACCTAAAATGGCATCGACCGGGCAGGCATTAATACATTTGGTACAGCCAATACATTCATCTTCACGAATCACCGCTTTCATACGCTGCGGACGGCCATCGGACTGAATGGGCCAGACACTGGCTTCGGCGGTTAAGCGTTCTCTGCCCAGCAGTTTGGCCAGCGCATCGGCAACCGGTTGACCGCCCGGTACACATTTATTGGCGGCTTCACCTTCGGCAATCGACTTTGCATAGGGTAAACATCCATCCCGATGTCCACATAAACCGCATTGGGTTTGAGGAAGCAGGGCATCAATATTCTGGATGAGAGCAATTTGCGAATTCATGTAAAAACCACGGCTGCGAAGGGCGCAGAGAAAGCGAACAATAAACCTGAGCCGCAGATTCTAGCATGTTTTCAAGCATTAAGCTTGTGTACAAAGTTGGACCATAATCTGCTTTATTTTTGGGCAAAATGGTCAATTTTAAATACATATTTGCTTACAAAAAATGGAATAATTTTTCAATTTTGATCAATCTAATTTATTGAAAATATGGATTAAATAAAGTTTTTTGAAAAAAACTATTGTAGATTGTTAACAAAAGATATTTAATATTTTGCGCCAAAATAAATCATTGATTGAAATTTTGCCCAATTTTGATCCAACATTCTGCTGAGGATTAAGCGTTGAAATATAACAGCCTTAACGATTTCCTAGATTACGTTAAAACACGTGATGCCTATCAACCAGAATTTCTACAAGCAGTAGAAGAGGTGATGACCAGCCTGTGGCCATTCATTGAAAAGAATCCTCAATACGCTGCACATGGTCTGTTAGAGCGTTTAGTCGAGCCAGAACGTGCGATCCAGTTCCGCGTTTCCTGGGTAGATGATCAGGGTCAAACTCATGTGAACCGTGCGTTCCGTGTTCAATACAACTCGGCAATTGGTCCATACAAAGGTGGTATGCGTTTTCACCCGTCAGTGAACTTGTCTATCCTGAAATTCTTAGGTTTTGAACAGACTTTCAAAAATGCCTTAACTACTTTGCCAATGGGCGGCGGTAAAGGCGGTTCAGACTTTGACCCTAAAGGTAAATCTGAAGGCGAAATCATGCGTTTCTGCCAGGCGTTAATGATCGAGCTTTATCGTCATTTAGGTTCAGACACAGATATCCCGGCGGGTGATATTGGTGTAGGTGGCCGTGAAGTTGGCTATATGGCCGGTATGATGAAAAAGCTGAGCAATGACACTTCATGTGTGTTCACGGGCAAAGGCTTAACATTTGGTGGTTCTTTGGCACGTCCAGAAGCAACAGGTTACGGTACAGTTTATTTCGCTGAGGAAATGCTGAAAACTCGTGGCGACAGCTTCAAAGACAAAGTCGTAGCAATCTCTGGTTCAGGTAACGTCGCGCAATACGCTGCTGAAAAAGCCATGTTCCTGGGCGCGAAAGTGGTTTCACTGTCTGACTCTAACGGTACTGTGTATGTAAAAGATGGTTTCACAGACGAATTGCTGAAAGAAGTGATGGATCTGAAAAACATCAAACGTGGCCGTATCTCTGAATTTGCGTCTAAACACGGTTTTGAATACTTGGAAGGCAAACGTCCTTGGGGTATCAAGTGTGACATCGCGCTGCCATGTGCAACTCAAAACGAGTTAAACGGTGAAGATGCTGAGGTATTACTGGCTAACGGTGCAATCTGTGTGGCTGAAGGTGCCAACATGCCGTCTACTTTAGACGCAGTTGAGAAATTCGTTGAGGCGAAAATTCTGTATGCACCAGGTAAAGCATCAAATGCTGGTGGTGTAGCGACTTCTGGTCTGGAAATGTCTCAAAACGCATTACGTTTGGGCTGGACGTTTGAAGAAGTAGATGAGCGTTTACACGCAATCATGAAAGAAATTCACCGCAACTGCGTGAAATACGGTACTCAGGAAGATGGTACTGTTAACTACGTAGACGGCGCGAACATTGCAGGCTTCGTAAAAGTTGCTGATGCAATGCTGGCTCAAGGCGTATACTAAGTTTTAACTGCGTATAAGCTGAAAAAACCGAGGCACTGACCTCGGTTTTTTTATGGGTTATTTTTTAAAGATCTGCTGTTAATTGATCCGGCCAGTTTCAACCGTCATATCGTGTACATAGGCATATTTGGATTGATCAGCCGCCGGGTTTTTCAGTTCATAATGCTTGACCCGAATAATCTGGCGTTCATTCGGATTGTGCTGAAAGCCTTCAATTTGGTCATAGAATAAAGTCCAGTCCTGATCAACTTGGGTTTTCAGACCCTGTTCATTGTATTTGACTTCGCGTACCTGCAAGCAGGTTTGTGGAGCAACGCCGGTACAGGCTTTGGTTTCCGGGGAAATTTCCAGGAAGATGGTTTCACCGGCCGACTGGTATTTGGTTTCCGGCGTCATTTTTCCCTGAAAAGTATGTTGCTGGCCATCTGCAGCGGTCAAGATCAAGCTCGGTTGCTGTGTATCTTTCATGTCCAGCTGCACGCTGACAGGTTTTTGGAACAGGGCAGCAGCAAAACGTTCCTGCTGCATGGCGCTGGCTTCACAGGCCATTTCGGTACTGATTAACATACCGACCTGCAACTGGTTGTTGTTAATCTGCCAGTTACCGCCCATCTGGTTACAGCTGGTGCCAATACTTAAACGGCTATTGTCATTAAAATTCAGGGTCAAGGGTTTGGCTGTGCCGGTATCTAAAGACCATTGGTAAGCGCTGACAATCTTATCGGCATTTTGTTGTTGTAATACAGACACTGCAATATCTCCCGCACGTTGCAGATCACTACTCTGGCAAGCGGCCAAGCTTAAAGGGAAAAGTAAAATAGCTAAATATTTGAGTTTCATTTTATAAATAAAGCACTTATCGGAAATTTATCAGAATATAACCGATTTGCTATTTAAAAAAATGGATACATTTGCCCCTTTCCGGTTGCAAAATGTATCCATAAATAATTTTTTGTTAATAAATAATAAAAAGTTATGTTTGGTCGCGCTAGATTTTAGTCAAAACGGTAAATATCCATACCCAGTGCACCCATGGTAAAACTGCTATGCACAATACTAAAACGATGACCGGTGCCCATGCTAAAAAACAGGGGTGCCAGATGTTCGATAGTGGGATGGTTGCGATTGACATACGGAATGGTCGGCCAGTCCAGTACCGCATCATAGTCCTGATGTGCCAGTTTGCTGACCACATAATTACGGAAGGTCGAAGCCCATTCCGGCACCGCGCTGTGCTGGTTGTCCCAAGATAGCTCTCTTAAATTGTGGGTAATACTACCTGAACCAATCAGCAGAATTTGGCGTTCACGTAACACCGCCAAGGTCTGGCCAATCTTGTACAGATCTGCAGCTTGCAGATGCATCGGCAACGACACTTCAATTACCGGAATATCGGCTTCAGGATACATATGCAGCAAAGGCATCCATACCCCATGATCGCGCGGGCGGGTGCTGTTGGCATGCGCATTAAAACCGGCATTGGCCAGCAGCTGTAATACCTCTTCGGCCAGCTCAGGTTGTCCTGGCGCCGGATAGCGAATCTGGTACAGCTCTTCCGGGAAGCCGCGGAAATCATGCCAGGTTTCTGGACGAATACCGGTGTTGACTTCAAGACTGCGACTTTCCCAATGCGCAGACATCACCACAATCGCCTGCGGTTTCGGCAGATTGGTGCTTAAACGGGCAAGTGCCGGCCCGACCTGTTCGGGATTGAGCGCGAGCATAGGCGAACCATGCGATATAAATAAGCCGGGAAGGGTCTGTAAATTCATAATGAAAGCCTATGTCACGATTCTGGTCCTATCATGTCAAAGCGACATGCTTTATTAAACCGGGTCGGGTTCAACAGAATGTTCTAAATACGAAACAATGGGTAGGGTTTTCTTAACCCGCCCGATGATAAGGATGATTATGGTTAATGCTCATGGCCCGGTACAGCTGTTCAATCAGCATCACTCGCACCAGTGGATGTGGCAGGGTCAGTTTAGATAAAGACCAGTGCCATGCTGCAGCTTTACGCACTGCTTCCGAATGACCATCCGGGCCGCCAATGGCCAGGGCAATATCATTGCCTTCCAGCATCCAGCCTTTCATGGTTTCAGCCAGTTTTTCGGTGCTGAATTCACGCCCACCCACTTCCAGTGCAATCAGGGTTTCATTGGCTTTCAGAGCATTTAAGATGCTATCACCTTCAATCTGCCGGTATTTTAAAATATCGGCTTCTGAATCATTTTTGCCACGTTTGGCCATCGGCAATTCAATAATCTGGGTCTGTACAAAAGGCTGTATACGTTTGAAATAATCTTCAAAACCAGTCAGTACCCAAGCCGGCATTTTTTGACCAATGGTCAGAATACGGATTTTCATAATAAAACAGGCAAGAAAATGAAAAGTAATTATAACCTTGAAAGCCGTTTGTGCAGGAGAAAAGACACAATTTGAAATTGTAATCTGTATGCTGCTGTTGCTTTAATGAGCCACAGGACAATAAAACCTGCTTTTGTATGGAACAATAATAAATGTGGTTATTTCAACAGATTAAAAACGGTTTAGGGATATTGGGTTGTACTTTGCTGCTGGGCTGGATGCAGCCGCTATCCGCCGCCATTTCATTATATGAACCGGCCGATCCACAAAACTTGAAAGTCTATTTGCAGCAGATTATCGGGCCGCCGGGCGTGTACCGTAATCATAAAAATATTGAAGAATTGAACCGGGTTTCGGCCTGGATTAAAGAGCAGATGCGTTTATTCGGTATTCCATGCCAGTACCAGACTTATCCGGTGAATGGAAAAAGTTATCGCAATGTGGTCTGTCATTTAAAGGTGGGCCGTTCAGATCGGGTGATTTTAGGTGCGCATTATGATGTGCATGGCAACCAGAAGGGCGCTGATGACAATGCTTCCGGTGTGGCCGGATTAATTGAAATAGCGCGTATTTTAAGCCAGGAAAAAACCAAGCTGCCGCATAATGTCGAGTTTGTTTTTTATACCCTGCAAGAAGCACCGTATTATCAGACCGAGTTTATGGGCAGTCAGGTACATGCCAAATCTATTCTGGCCGAAAAAGAGCATATTCAGGCAGTCTATGTGCTGGAAATGATTGGCTACTATGATTCGCGTTTAATCCAGCAGTATCCGATGGGGTTAAAATGGATTTATCCAAGTCATGGCAATTATATTGCCGCGATCAGTAATTTTCAGTCCAATGCGCTGGGTGAGCAATACTGTCAGCAGATGCGCCTGTTAGATAAATTGCAGTGTGAACGGCTGGTGATGCCGGCGTTTGTCAGTGCAGCCGGGTTTTCGGATCATCGCAGTTATTGGCAGCATGATATTCCAGCACTGCTGATTACCGATACTTCACATTATCGTAATCCGAATTATCATACCGAAAAGGATACGCTGGATACTTTAAATGTCACCAAAATGGGCCAGGTGATTGATGGGCTGATTCATCAACTGCTCGGGGCAACGCCATAAGCGGCCATAAAAAACGCAGCCCTGAAATAGAGTAGGACTGCGGTCAAACAGGCCATTCATCTGGAGTTTGAATGGCCATACGATGAGCAGGAATAAAGAAAGAAACTTACAGCAATATGCTCTGTATTATTATAGATGGAGATGAACGGAAATTTTTCAAGTGGAACATTTCATCACCCGAAAACAACAAAAGAGAGCCGAAGCTCTCTTTTGTGGAGAAGATATGAAGGCACCACTTAGTGACGTGCAGCCTTACCTTCTTCTACCGGTTTTACAATCGGCGCTTTCACCAGTGGTTTTGGCATTGAGGTTAATGCCAGCGGTAAAATCTCATCAATGGATTTCACTGCTTTAATTTCCAGACCGTCTTTGACGTTATCCGGAATTTCCGCCAGGTCACGGACGTTTTCCTGTGGAATAAACACCAGTTTAATACCACCACGGTGTGCGGCTAACAGTTTCTCTTTCAAGCCACCAATGCGCATAGCACGACCACGCAAGCTGGTTTCACCGGTCATGGCAATATCCGGACGGATTGGAATACCGGTAAAGGCCGACACCAGCGCGGTAGTCAGCGCCAGACCTGCCGATGGACCATCTTTTGGTGTTGCACCTTCAGGTAAATGCACGTGTACATCGGTTTCAGCAAAGACTGAAGACTCAATGCCTAAAGAGTCGGCACGGGTACGCACTACTGTCATGGCTGCTTTAATCGACTCCTGCATGACATCACCGAGTGAACCGGTGGTAATGAAAGTACCTTTGCCTTTCATGGTCGCCACTTCAATGGTCAGTAATTCACCGCCCACAGAGGTCCAGGCCAAGCCATTCACGCGACCCACTTCTGCTTCTTCTTCCGCCATGCCGAAGTCGAATTTGTGTGGACCCAAGTAGTCTGGCAAGTTGCCCGCGTTGACCTCAACCTGCAGGTTTTTGGCTTTTTTGCTGACCGCTTCTTTGACCACTTTACGTGCAATTTTAGAGACTTCACGTTCCAGGCTACGCACACCGGCTTCACGGGTATAACGACGTACAATGTCACGAATCGCTTCTTCATGTACGGTCAGTTCTTTGCCACGTAAACCGTTATTCTTGATGGCTTTTGGCACCAGGTAACGATCGGCGATATTCACTTTTTCTTCTTCGGTATAACCCGGAAGACGAATCACTTCCATACGATCCAGAAGTGCTTCAGGAATATTCATGCTGTTGGCGGTACAGATAAACATCACTTCAGACAGGTCCAGGTCCAGATCTAAATAGTGATCATTGAACTTGTTGTTTTGTGATGGATCGAGTACTTCCAGCATCGCCGAGGCAGGATCGCCACGGTAGTCTTGCGCCATCTTGTCAATTTCGTCGAGCAGGAACAGCGGGTTCTTGACGCCAACTTTGGTTAAAGACTGCACAATTTTACCCGGCATTGCACCAATATAGGTACGACGGTGACCACGGATTTCCGCTTCATCACGGACCCCGCCTAGCGCCATGCGCACAAATTCACGGCCAGTGGCTTTGGCAATTGATTCACCTAAAGAGGTTTTACCAACACCCGGAGGACCCACCAGACACAGAATCGGGCCACGCAGTTTTTTCACGCGTGATTGAACTGCCAGATATTCCACAATGCGCTCTTTGACTTCGTCCAGACCATAGTGATCGGCATCCAGAATTTCCTGCGCTTTATTCAGGTTGATGCTGACTTTGCTGGCCTTGTTCCACGGCGTATCCAGAATTACTTCAAGATAGTTACGGACCACCGCCGCTTCACTCGACGCCGGTTGCATGGCTTTTAACTTGCGCAGTTCAGATTCGGCTTTTTTACGCACGTGTTCTGGTAAATCAGCTTCGGCCAAACGTTTTTCAATTTCCGCAACGTCATCTTCCGCACCGCCATTCATATCGGAAAGTTCGCGCTGAATGACTTTCATTTTTTCATTCAGGAAGTATTCGCGCTGGTTTTTTTCCATCTGGCGTTTGACAGAATCATGCAGGGTTTGCTCAATCTGCTGTTCTTCAGACTGTTGCAGCAAATAGGTCATGAGTTCCTGTAAATGTGCTTCAAACTCGTCGTGTTCCAGGAATTTCTGTTTCACTTCGATATTCAGTGGAACGCGGGTCGCCACAAAAAACAGCAATTGCAGCAGGTCATCAATTTTGTTGACCGCAGCAATCAGTTCACGCGCATTACGTAATTTTGCTTCGGCATATTGTGCAAACAGGGCACGCAATTCGAGCACACGTGTGGCCTGAACCTCACTGTCTACCGCAACCGTCATTGGGCTTAACTGATGTTCTGCTTTTAGATGGTCCTCTTCTTCGATAATTTCGACCAGCTTCGAGCGATGTAGACCTTCAATCAGGACTTTGATGCAGTTCTCATCATTTTCGTGATTCACAACTTGCACAATCTTCGCGACAGTACCGTATTGATATAAATTGTCGTGATCAATTTCTTCTGTAAGCGAATCTTTTTGCGCAACTACAAATACTAGATTGTCACTGTTACGAGCCACATCAACTGCATTGATCGATTTTTCACGACCTACAAATAGCGCAATTTGCATGTGCGGATAAACCACCACGTCACGTAGCGCTAAAAGCGGTAATACACTTGGAACCTGAGGCTCTAAGGTTTGTTCATTCATAATAATTTCAGACATGGGCACTCCTAATGAGTGACAACGGTGTTGCCATGTTTTTTATAGTGATGGGTAATTTAAAAATTACAAGGGCCGAAGTCTATAAATTGTTGGAAATTTAGCTAAGTTGATGATTTTAATTTATTGTTAATGATTATAAATCGCAAACTTGCGCTGAAAAGAATACTGGAAATGTGGACTGATCAGGGCATCTAGCGGCTGATCCCAGGCCTCACGCGCCAAAGGAATATCCACAATCTGGAAATCATGACACAGGCCGACCCGCAGCGGTGTGGTCGGGGCGCTGGCCAGCGTTTTATCATAATAGCCGCCGCCCATTCCAATCCGGGTTCCGCGTCGGTCACAGGCCAGTAAAGGCATCAAGAGCAGATCAAGTTCGGAGACATGCCGGCCACGACTGGCCATCGGTTCCTGCATACCCAAACGATGGTGAGCAAAGCGTTTATGGCGATATTGACCCTGCTGAATACGCACCCAGACCAGCCGGTCATTCATATTACAGATCATTGGTAAATACACCTGTTTACCTTGGGCAAAACAGAGTTCAATGATTTTAGTGGTATGAATTTCACCAAAGGCGTGCAAATACACGCCAATTTTCTGAGCCTGCCGATACGCTGGCCATGCACGTAACCGCTGCAATACCTGCTGTTCAGCCTGACGCTGCTGAAAGCGGTTTAACTGGCGGCGTTGTTTGCGCAGCTGTTTACGGAGCTGGATCAGGTCGTGGGTCACAGAGCGGAGCATAAAAACAAGTGGTGCCCGCAGTTTAATCCTTTCTGCACAACTTGCAAAGGGAGCAGGACCGTTACAGATTTTCACTAATAAGATGTATTGCAAAAACCGGAGCTTATTGATGCTCGATCTGCAAGATCAAATGGGCTTCCGTCGGATTTTACAGCAAGCGGATAGATTTCTAGGGCCTGTTGTCTTTATGCTGATGCAGTGTTGATACGTGAGTATGACAAGAACAAATTAAAAATGAACACATGGTTAGGAAAACAATAACATGGACTATAAAAATACCCTGCGTAAATATCTGCTGCCGGCCGTTTGTGCTGTCACGGCACTCAGCGCTAGCGTTGCTCAGGCAGCCTCTACAGAAATGCCTGCACCGGCCAATTCCAAACAGGTTTTCTTTGTGGGCAATAACTGGGATGGAACGGTCACAGTGATTCGTCCTTCCGGTGATTTTGGCAAGATTGGGGTGGTGAATATGATTCCGGACCGCAAACAGCGGCTGCTGGAAATTCATTTAAATCCAATCAAGCTAATTGCCTATACCTACATTCAACAAACTGCAGGTGAGGGCAATGACCAGTTGGTGGATGATATGTATTCCACCCCAGATGGACAATCCATTGTAGCTTCACGTCCAAGTTTTGCCGATGTGGTATCCATCAACATTAAAACGGGCAAAATTAATTGGCGTACGCCAGTCGAAGGTTTCCGTGCAGACCACATGGCGGTTTCACCAGATGGGCAGCGTGTTGCTGTGTCGGCATCTTCAGGTAATGTGGTGCATGTCTTAGATATTCATACAGGTAAAGAATTGGGGCGTTTTGCAACAGGGGATAAACCGCACGAAAATATTTACTTTGCAGGTGGAACGAAAATCTTAAACTCTGCGATTGGTAACGTAGAAACCTCAATGGATGCACAGTGGCAAGACTTCACCAAAGGTAAGCGCTTTATTACCATTGCCGATGCCAACAATTATAAAGTTCTGAAAAAAATTGATTTCCGACCTGCTTTAGATGCCTTTGGACGTAAAGATTTATCCAATTCAGTACGTCCTATGGTGTTAAGTAAAGATGAAAGCAAACTTTATGCACAGGTTTCATTTTTTAATGGTTTGGTGGAATATGACTTAAAAACCGATAAAGTCACCCGTATTGGACAATTACCGGGCAGCAGTACAATTCCAAAAGACCGCAGCAAATGGGTAAATGATTCACGTCATCATGGTTTATCCATTAGTGCCGATGGCGAAAAACTCTGTGTGGCAGGTACGATGGATGATTACGCGACCATTGTAGACCGTCAGAGTTTAAAAGCTGGCAAACTGATTCCTGCAGGTAAACCATATTGGGCAACCCGTAGTCCAGATGGAAAAAGCTGTGTGATTTCAGAAAGTGAAACCGATGTGGTCACGGTGATTGACTTCGCTACAGGAGAAAAAGTCCGCAGTGTACCAGTAGGGAATCACCCACAGCGAGTACGTTTGGGTTATGCACCAAGCGATTGGTCGACGCCGTAATTTTTAAGCCGATCATAACAGGCAAAACATACTAAAGCGCTCAAGACGATATTTGAAATGAGCGCATTTTAGAATGGTTTACCTATGGAGCGTGCACATGAAAGGGACTCGATGGCTCGGTATTGGCTTTTTTGTTTTGGCTGTCGCGGTGTTGTTTACCGTGGTGTATATGTTTCAACCGCCGAATAAGACTGTTTCGGAAACAGTATGGGTGAAACCGAACGCAGCTTCCACAGAGATAGAAACAACGCAAAGTCTATTTTCAGATGAATCTGAAAATGTAATTGAAACAAACGCTATGTTAGAGCGTGCTGCGGTATCTGCAGTTGAAATGCAGCAATTAATCCAGCAACGTGATCAGTTGTATTTAGGCTTTGAGCAAATTAGTACAGGGTTAAGCCAAGGGCAAAAACCTGATTTAAACCGTGTACAAAGTATGTTGCTACAGCAGGAACAATTGGTACAAGCAGGCGTATTAAGAGCAGAAGATGCAATGAACTATAGCCAGTTCTTAAAGCAAATTTTACCTGAAATTGCAGGGCAAATTGATTTGCATATTTCGCGTTTAAAACGTCTAAACGTGGGGTGACAGGCTAAGCCCACAGATAAGCTTATGATCTGCTGTTATAAATACACGATAATGCCATTGTTGCAGTCAACAATGGCGTTATTTTTTTGTCTAAAATATTCTTTAACCAACATGTTTTCTAAACCGAATAGCGGCCACTTGAGCTGAATTTATCTACGATTCATTTTATCAAGCGTTCAATTCATCTTAGAAGAAAGCACACTGATTCCATTGTATTGGACTAAAGTTGTATAAAGCTGTGCGAAATAAATTTGGTTTTTCCCTCCTTTTAAAAACTACAGAAAAAACAAAGTTTAAATTTTTCTTCACCGCATTTTTTATGCTGCAAACATAGATCATCTTAATTTAAATTGGTATGACCATTTAAATAAATAATCAGACCAATATTGACATTTATTTGTATAAAACTATTATTTGTTGCAAATATTGAGGGTATTTTGATTTTCATTTCAATATTGGTCAGACCAAAATTAGAATTTTACCTCTACGCTTAGACCTATGTTTACGTTTGAGTGAGCATTTCAAGGAGATGACAATGCTTCAACATTGGCAACAGATCTATGATCCAATGGCAAATATTTGGATTTCGAGTCTTATTGCATCAATCCCGATTATTTTTTTCTTTTTGGCACTAGCTGTATTTCGCTTAAAGGGAAGTGTTGCGGGAACAATTACGGTGATTTTGGCGTTATTAGTGTCTTTATTTGCCTATGGCATGCCTGCACCAATGGCTTTTGCTTCATTGATCTATGGATTTTTCTACGGTTTGTGGCCAATCGCATGGATTATTATTGGCGCATTATTTTTATATAAAATCTCTGTAAAAACAGGGCAATTTAACATTATTCGCTCATCTATTCTTTCGATTACAGAAGATCAGCGTCTTCAGATGCTATTAGTCGGCTTCGCGTTTGGGACATTTTTAGAAGGTGCAGCGGGCTTTGGGGCGCCAGTGGCAATTACTGCAGCTTTGTTGGTAGGTTTGGGTTTTAAACCTTTATACGCTGCGGGTTTATGTCTGATTGTGAACACCGCACCGGTTGCGTTTGGCGCAATGGGGATTCCAATTATTGTGGCGGGTCAGGTTTCAGGCGTAGAAACCATGGAAATTAGCCAGATGGTTGGGCGTCAGTTGCCATTTATGGTGCCTATTGTGCTGTTCTGGATCATGGCAATTATGGATGGCTGGCGCGGTGTGAAAGAAACTTGGCCTGCGGTATTGGTGGGTGGTGGTGCTTTTGCAATTGCACAATACTTGACCTCTAACTTTGTTGGACCAGAGTTGCCAGATATTACCGCTGCAATTGCATCGTTGGTGAGCTTAACAGTACTGTTTAAATTCTGGCAGCCAAAACACATTTTCCGTTTTAGCGATGCAGACACAAAAGTAGATGCCAACTTGGTTGCAGAACAGCAGCAGAAATACAGCATCGGTCAGATTGTGAAAGCATGGTCACCCTTTGCAATTTTAACGGTGATGGTCACCATTTGGAGCATCAAACCGTTCAAAGATTTATTTGCTAAAGATGGTGCAATGCATGATTGGGTCATTTCCATCAAGGTGCCATTTTTACATCAACTGGTACAAAAAATGCCGCCTGTGGTGGCAGACGTCAAAGACTACGATGCCATCTTCAAGTTTGACTGGCTGAGTGCCACGGGTACTGCAATTATGATTGCGGCTTTCATCACCATCATTTATTTAAAAATGAAACCACGTGAAGCGGTGAAAACCTTTGCAGAAACCATCAATGAATTAAAAACACCGATTTATTCCATTGGTATGGTGCTGGCTTTTGCTTTTATTGCCAATTATTCAGGTATGTCTGCCACCTTGGCATTGGCTTTGGCTCATACAGGTAATGCCTTTACTTTCTTCTCGCCATTTTTAGGCTGGATTGGGGTATTCCTGACTGGTTCAGACACATCAGCCAATGCCTTATTTGCTGCCTTGCAAGCCACAACTGCACAGCAAATTGGTGTGCCAGAAGTATTACTTGTTGCCGCCAATACCAGTGGTGGTGTTACAGGAAAAATGATTTCGCCGCAATCGATTGCAATTGCCTGTGCCGCAGTCGGTTTAGTCGGTAAAGAATCGGATTTATTCCGCTTTACCGTGAAACACAGTATCACGTTCACCGTAATGATCGGTATTATTATCACTCTACAAGCTTATGTGTTCCCATGGATGATTCCATAACCACATGCACAAGAGGATAGCCGCATGAAAGTTTCCGACAAAGTTGTTCAAGACCTGCGCACACTGGTTGAAAAAAATCAGATGCAAGTCGGAGACCGATTGCCTGCCGAAAGAAAGTTGTGTGAACAACTCGGGGTTTCCCGTTCCTCTTTGCGTGAGGCTATTCAGCAATTGACCAGTCAGGGCATGCTGGTCAGCAAAGTTGGAGCGGGTACTTTTTTGCAACAGCTGCCAACCAATTGGTCGCAATATCAAATTGTGCAGCCTTTAAGTAACCTGATTGATGAAGATCCTGCTTATCGTTTTGATGTGCAGGAAGCACGAATGGTGCTTGAAGGTGGTACGGCATGGTATGCCGCACAGCGGGCAACCGCTGAGGATTTGAAAAAAATCCGTGCTTGTTATGAGCAAATCGCCCATTTTCAAATTTTGGGTGATGATGATCAGGCGGCAATTGCCGATGCCAAGTTTCATTTGGCAATTGCCGAGGCATCGCACAATTTGGTGCTTATTCAAATGATGCGCGGCTTATTTGATTTGTTGCAATACAACGTGGTTTTGGGTCGACGTAAAGTTTATACCGAAGCCCACCGTTTCGATCAGTTGCATGATCAGCATTTTCAAGTGATGGATGCAATTGAACGTCAGGATCCAGAAGCTGCCCGTGCGGCAGTGTGTGGACATATTGAATTTGTAGTTCAACAAGTACGCATGATAGACGAGGAAGATGCGCGTCGTCAGCGTGCGAGTCGATTAAACAGGATAGCGCCATGATTATTTCTTCTGCGAATGATTACCGCGAAGCAGCTAAACGCCGTTTACCGCCATTTTTATTTCACTATATAGATGGAGGTGCGTATGCGGAACAAACGCTAAAAAGAAATGTAGAAGACCTTTCACAAATTGCCTTGCGCCAACGTGTATTAAATGACATGTCGGCTTTAAGTTTAGAAACCACGTTATTTAATGAAACTTTGTCGATGCCTGTGGCTTTGGCGCCAGTCGGTTTAACAGGCATGTATGCGCGCCGTGGTGAAGTACAGGCTGCGGTAGCAGCAGACAAAAAGGGTATTCCGTTTACATTATCTACAGTGTCGGTGTGTCCAATTGAAGAAGTGGTACCTGCCATTTCTCGCCCAATGTGGTTTCAGCTCTATGTGTTACGTGACCGTGGCTTTATGCGCAATGCTTTGGAACGTGCCAAAGCAGCTGGCTGTTCAACATTGGTTTTTACAGTAGATATGCCTGTGCCTGGTGCACGTTATCGTGATGCACATTCGGGCATGAGTGGGCCAAATGCGGCCATGCGCCGTTATATGCAAGCAGTGATGCATCCAAACTGGGCGTGGGATGTGGGTTTACTCGGCCGCCCACATGATTTGGGCAATATCTCCAAATACTTGGGCAAGCCGACTGGACTGGAAGATTATATTGGTTGGTTGGGCAATAACTTTGATCCATCCATTTCATGGAAAGACCTAGAGTGGATTCGTGAATTTTGGGATGGCCCGATGGTGATTAAAGGCATTTTAGACCCTGAAGATGCTAAGGATGCTGTTCGTTTTGGGGCTGATGGAATTGTGGTGTCTAACCACGGTGGTCGTCAGTTGGATGGTGTGCTCTCGACTGCACGTGCTTTACCGCCAATAGCTGATGCAGTAAAAGGAGATCTAAAAATTCTAGTGGATTCAGGTATTCGTAATGGCCTAGATGTGGTGCGCATGTTGGCGATGGGTGCGGATACTTGTATGCTCGGACGTGCCTTTATTTATGCACTAGGTGCAGCAGGTGGGGCGGGTGTGAGTAATTTACTCGAATTGATTGATAAAGAAATGCGAGTCGCAATGACCTTAACGGGTGCTAAAAACATTCAAGCGATTAACTCAGATTGCTTGGTACAACTTGAGCGTGAACTGAAAGGCTAAATTGCCAACAGGAGCGATCAATCCATCAACCGATGCATTTGGCTGAATCGCTTAATTGTATTTTTCACCTTGTTTCAGGACTTGTACACTATGCCACAGACAATTTCTTCTGCAACACAATTTGATGCTGCAGCAACCCTCAAAAACTTGGTCGATATTGTGGGAAAAGCGCATGTATTGACCCATGAATCAGATACTCGTTTATATCGTCAAGGGCGACGTTTTGGCGAAGGACAAGTTTTTGCGGTGGTTACGCCAGGTTCTTTATTGCAGCAGTGGCAAGTGTTACAAGTGGCGGTGGCGGCTGATTGCATTATTATTATGCAAGCTGCTAATACTGGACTCACGGGTGGTTCTACCCCTTTTGGTGATGACTATGATCGTCCTGTAATTTTGATCAACACCCAACGTTTAAAAGGTATTCAGCTCATCAACGATGCCAAGCAAGTGATTTGCTTGCCTGGTGCAACGCTAGATGCTTTGGAACAACAATTGGCGCCACATCAGCGTGAGCCACACTCAGTCATTGGTTCATCTTGTATTGGCGCTTCAGTGTTGGGCGGGGTATGTAATAATTCAGGTGGTGCGTTGGTCAGACGTGGCCCTGCCTATACTGAGTTGGCCTTATATGCACAAGTCGATGCACTGGGCGAGTTGCAACTCATCAATCATTTGGGGGTGAATTTAGGGAACTCGCCAGAAGAAATTTTAACCAAACTTGAGCAACAACAATATCGCCCTGAAGATATTGAATATTCGGAACATTGTTGTGCTTCAGATCAGCGTTACGTGCATGATGTTGCCCAAGTCGATGCCGATACGCCTGCACGGTTTAATGCCGACCCGAGCCGTTTGTTTGAAGCTTCGGGTTCGGCAGGTAAAGTCTGTGTGTTTGCAGTGCGTTTGGATACATTTGAGAAAATTCCGAGTCAGGTGTTTTATATCGGCAGCAATCAGCAGGATGATTTAACCGCGATTCGCCGTTTTTTATTACGTGATTTGCCGCGTGTACCGATTGCTGGCGAGTATATTCATCGAGATGCCTATGACATTGGTGCAGAATATGGCAAAGACAGCTTCTTGTTTATCGAGAAGTTTGGCACCAGTAAAGTACCTGCAGCTTTTGCCATGAAAGATAAAGTTGATGGTTTTCTAACCCGTTGGGGCATGCGTGGATTGTCGGATAAAGTTTTGCAAATGTTCACGAAACTACTGCCAAATCATTTACCAGAACGCATGAACCAATTTCGTGATTTGTATGAACATCATTTAATTTTGCGCATTGAGCAGCAAGATGTTGCGGCAGTACAGCAGTTTTTAATGGATTATTTTATCACGCGCAATTCCGGCGGTTTTTTTCTATGTAATGAAGATGAAGGCCGCAAGGCTTTTCTGCATCGCTTTGCAGTGGCAGGTGCTGCAATTCGTTATCGTGATACACATCGAAATGAAGTGGAAGACATTGTTGCTTTAGATATTGCGTTAAGACGTAATGATCAGCAATGGGTTGAAACCTTGCCCGAAGAGTTGGAGCAGGCGATTATACATAAGTTGTATTATGGTCATTTTTTATGTCATGTCTTTCATCAGGACTATATTATTAAAAAAGGCGTAGACCCGTTGGCGATGGAACATCAAATGTGGTCATTGCTTGATGCACGTGGGGCAGAGTATCCTGCAGAGCATAATGTTGGGCATTTATATGTGGCGAAGCCTGCCTTAAAGCAGCATTATCAAAAATTGGATCCGACCAATTGTTTTAATGTGGGCATTGGGCATAGCTCTAAATTAAAAGCTTGGCGTTAAATAAGGATGAAAACTGAGCAGTGAAACTGATTCTAAGGAAAGATGGATATGTTTAAGTTAGATAGCAAACTGCTACAGATTTTTTACTATGTATATAAATTAAAAAATGTGTCTGCAGCAGCAGATGCATTGGGCATGAGTCAGCCTGCGGTTAGTAACTGTTTAAATAAAATTCGTCAGCATTTTAATGACCCATTATTTTTAAGGGTTGGCAATGAAATGTTGCCTACAGAGTTGGCGAAACAGATTTTTTCACCGATTAGTGAAATTATTAATAAAATTGAAACGGTCAATAATTTTAAAGTCGATTTTGATCCGACACATTCCGATCAATTATTTACCTTGGCAATGACCGATGTTTCGCATTTGGTTTTATTGCCAAAACTGACCAAGTTTTTAAAAAAATATGCACCTTCAGTGCGGATTAAAATTCGTCCTATTACCCGTGAAACCAGTTATCAAATGGCAAATGGTGAAATTGATTTTGCGATTGGTTTTTTACCTGAGTTAGAGCAGGGTTTTTATCAGCAGCAATTATTTTTACAATATTATGTGGTGATTAGTCGTAAAGATCATCCACGTATTTGTGAAAAAAGTTTAGATGTTGAAGCTTATATTCGTGAATCGCATGTCGATGTAGATACCAGTATAGGTCACTACCATATTGAAAATGAATTAAGCAATCGTGGTTTAAGACGTAATATTCTAATGAGTATCCCAAGTTATTTAGGGGTCGG
The DNA here is from genome assembly GCF_013418865.1 of Acinetobacter sp. YH12117. Lineage (NCBI taxonomy): Bacteria > Pseudomonadati > Pseudomonadota > Gammaproteobacteria > Moraxellales > Moraxellaceae > Acinetobacter > Acinetobacter sp. YH12117. The sequence goes on along the minus strand of NZ_VPBF01000012.1, from coordinate 28,664 downwards.
TTTAATTGTGCAAGAAACCGATATGATTGCGACAGTGCCTTATTATTTAAGTGAGGTGTTATTGGCACGCGGGAATTTACAAGTAGTGAGTGCGCCTTTGAATTTTCCAACCTATCCTGTACGACAATATTGGCATACGTCTTGTCATCACCAAACCAGTCATCAGTGGTTAAGAAAAGTGATTTTTGATTTGTTTAGTCAGCATCCTTAATTAATCGTATTTAAAGTAAAATTTTTATAATTTTTTAAATTATCATTCGCTAATTCCCTCATCTTCAAAAGAGCAGGCTAGGCTGAGGGAATTAGTGATTCTTTTTTATAAGGCAATAAAACTAAATTTCTGCCCACGATTTTGATTGCAGCTATACATTTTCATTTTTCCATGGCTTTGTTGCACAAAGCTGTTCTTAAGGACTCCTTCGGCAATATAATTTCCAAATGAAGAAGCCTACACACAAAATCTACCGCACAACCAATTGGCCCGCATATAACCGAGCTCTCATTAATCGTGGGAATATTGCCATTTGGTTCGATCCAAAAACACAATGGTATGCAGAACCTCAAGGCAAACAAGGTCGAAGTCAAACCTACTCCGACATAGCGATTCAATGCTGTTTGATGATCAAATCTCTATTTAGACTCACTTTACGCATGGTCACTGGCTTTGTTCAGAGCCTCATTAAACTTTGCGGCTGAGCAGCCCCGAATATCAGTGATATTCGTATTCGACTATTTGTAGAAGACAAAAGCATATTGATATTGCGATAAGCTATCAGAAAAGTCGTGATGGTCTCCACCTACTCGTCGACTCTACTGGCTTGAAGTTTTTAGGTGAAGGTGAATGGAAACGTAAGAAACATCAGCCTGAATATCGTCGCCAATGGCGTAAACTTCACATTGGTATAGATGCTGAAACGCTGCAAATACGGGCCGTTCAGCTCACGACAAACAATGTCAGTGATTCACAAGTACTCGAAGATTTACTTGATCAAATTCCACTTGATGAGCAGATTGATTCTGTCTATACAGATGGTGCTTATGACACGAAACACTGCAGAAAAGTCATTTCAGATCGACAGGCACATGCGGTGATTCCGCCAAGAAAAAATGCGAAGCCCTGGAAAGACAAAAAGCTGAGATCTTTAGAAAGAAATGAATTGTTGAAAACGGTTAAATGCCTAGGAAGAGCAATTTGGAAAAAGTGGTCTGGGTATCATCGCCGAAGCTTGGTAGAAACCAAGATGCATTGCATCAAATTATTGGGAGATAAACTCAGTGCACGGAGTTTTCAAAGCCAGGTGAATGAGATTCATGCACGTGTGGCAGTATTAAATAAATTTATGGAATTAGGCCGAGCTCATACCCAAGTTGTCACTTAAATTTAAACAACTTAGGAAAGCTCTATCTTTAAAATCTTTATGCAACAAAGCCCTGCAGTACTAAAAATTGCAGATAATAAACTTTATGAAGCAAAACATAGTGGGCGGAATTGCATCCGTTCTACAGTCAAGTCGTCTGCTTAAAAATTTTGCTGAACTGCAATCTTGTGAAGATGTTAATCAAATCGATCTTACTGATTTAATTCGGGATGGCGTTCTTTTAAGATGGGTTGTATCTACAAGAGGGCTTAACGGTTAGTTTGAAGCTTTAAAAGATTAGAACGAGAGAATAAATAATTATAAAAAAGAGGAAATTTAGAAGTTCTTAGGACTGAATAGGGGATCAATCAGCTAAACCCTCCGACGGTGCCGCTGCATGTGTCGTTACCCTGAACCCGATGAGTTCAAGGTGGACGCGACGTATACTTGCTGGGCTTCCCACTCAGGGTGGGCATGCACTCTAAATATACAGAACGCAATCCATAAGTTTAAGTATCGGCAGGGGAATAGACCTGCTGGCGAACACCTCAGAGTTAGACTCAGTATAAAGGATTCAGCTTTAGACGCAAACCTATCGGCCTACAGAACTGTAAATTTAAGTGTCATTTGCACAGGCTTTATGCAAGTCAAAGCCTTATTCGGTCAGTGTTTCGACTTCTTCCAGAATTGTGGCCAGCAAGCGTTCACAATGGGCATATTCCTGCAGGGATTTGTTCATCGACAGCACTTCCTGCATCAGCTCTAAGGCCACCATAATAATCAGCTTGCTTGGTTCCATACGTGGTGCTTTACGACGAAATTCATCATATTTTTCATTCAGTAATTCTGCTGCACGTTCCAGATCCGCCCGTTTTTCAAGAGTCGTGGCCAGCTTGAAACTGTGTCCTAAAACACGTAAATCTACAGGAATTTGTTCACTCATGCTTAAGCTTCCTCGCTGACATCAGTTGGATGGGCCAATTGCTGAATTTCCTGGGCATTCTGGTCTTGTGCAGTTCCTAAAATGGCCAGACGCTGAATAATTGCCTCGACTTTGGCTTTGGCATGCTCATTCTTCTGCAATAAACGCTCACGTTCTTGCTGCAAAGATTGCACATTCTGCAAAGTCTGACGCTGTTCATTCTGCAACTTTTCTTTAATGACGCGTAGCTCGTTACGTTCGGCCAGCAATTCCTGAAAGCGGTTTTTGAGATCGGTGCAGCTTTTTTCCAGACGGCTATAACGGTCCGCCAATGCGGTCGCATCCTGATTCAACTGCTGAAATTGGGCCTGACTGGTGCTGAGCTGTTCACTTAAAGACTCAATTTCTTCTTGTTTTTGGGTAATCACCCCATTTCTTTGCACAATTTGTGCATGATGCTGCTCTTCAGCCTGTTGCTTGGCTTCAGCTAAAGATTGAGTTTCACTCTCATAATGCGCAAGTCGTGTTTTTAAAACACCAATATGCGCCTGTAGACGCTGTAATTCTTCTAACATATCGTGGTCGCACAGTCTTGCAAACAAAGGTAATATATACGAAGTATAGAGATTGGATAAGCGAATGCAAGACGATATTTCAGGTTGGTCCGAATGGTACCGCAATTTTTCCACGATTGAAGAAATTTCAAGTCCAAGTGAGTTACATGGTTTACTGACCGGTATAGTTTGTGTGACAAATGCACCAACTGAAACCGAGTGGCAACAGATTCTGGCAACCCTGAATGTGCCCGAACTTAGTCCGGAAGCGCTGGATATTTTAACCGGCGAAGCGGAAGATGTAGCGCATGCTTTATCTGAAGATGAACTGGATTATCTGCCCCTGTTACCGGATGACGAACACGTATTACAGGAGCGGGTACAGGCGCTGGCCGACTGGTGTGCCGGCGTAGTTCTGGGCTTTGGCCTGGCGTCCGGACATATCCGCAGCGATGAGCTGGAGCTGATTGAACATCTGCAAGATGTGGCAGCAGTCGAGTTTGAAGACTCGGACAATGATGAAGAAGGCGAAGAAAGCTATCAGGAATTATATGAATTTGTCCGCCTGATTCCGGTGAGCCTGTCGGTTGGCCGCAAGAAAATAGCGGTTGATGAAAGTTCTTTGTTACAAAACGTACATGCCAAGTCACGTCAGGTGGCTGCGCCAGAAAGTGGCAGTATTGTAGAAATGTTTACCCCACATCGTCCGAGCTGATTCGGGCGATACCATCCTCCCTTTATTTAGGCTGCGAAGAAAAATTAATGAAGAAACTGACCCAGGTAGAATTTAAAGAACGTCGTGACCGTCTGGCTGAACTGATGGGCCCACACAGTATTGCCATTATTGCCACCAGTCCGGTGGCCATGCGTAACCGGGATGCTGACTATAAATATCGAACGGACAGCAGTTTCTTCTACTTGACCGGCTTTGCAGAACCTGAAGCGGTCGCGGTCATTGAAACCTATGAATCTATAGATGAAGGCTATACCTATAGCCTGTTTTGCCGCGAACGTAACAGGGAGATGGAAATCTGGAATGGCTATCGCGCCGGTATTGATGGCGCCATTGAACAGTATGAGGCCGATGAAGCCTATGCCATTGACCTGCTCGATGAAGAAATTCTGGAAAAACTGCTGGATAAAGACCAGCTCTTTTACCGTATTGGACAGAATGCCGAATTTGATGCGCGGGTGGCCAAATGGATTGCAGCTGCCAATGGCGAAAGCCGCCGTGGTACCTCGGCACCAGCGCAGGTGGTGCAGCTCGACCGTCTGGTCGATGAAATGCGTTTGCACAAAGACACCAAAGAGCTGGAACTGATGCAAATTGCGGCAGATATTTCTGCCGAAGCGCATACCCGGGCCATGCAAACGGTTAAGCCAGGTATGATGGAATATGCGCTGGAAGCCGAACTGAACTATGTATTTGGCCGAAATGGCTGTGTTCCATCCTATAACAGTATTGTCGGTGGTGGTGAAAATGCCTGCATTCTGCACTATGTAGAGAACGACAAAGAACTGAAAGATGGCGATTTGGTGTTAATTGATGCCGCCTGTGAATATCAGTTCTATGCTTCAGATATTACCCGGACCTTTCCGGTGAATGGCAAATTCAGCCCCGAGCAAAAAGCGCTGTATAACCTTGTACTAGATGCTCAGCTTGCAGCAATTAATGCCGTACAGATTGGCAACTCCTATAAAGAACCGCATTATGTTGCGGTACGTATTCTGGTGCAGGGCCTGCTTGATTTAGGCATTATGCAGGGTGATCTGGACGAGATTATTGCGTCAGAAAGCTATCGTCAGTTCTATATGCATGGTACAGGCCACTGGCTGGGCATGGATGTGCATGATGTCGGAACTTATAAGGTTGATGGCGAATGGCGTGCTTATGAAGCCGGTATGGTGGTTACGGTTGAGCCGGGTCTATACATTGCCCCGGATGATGAAACGGTAGATCCAAAATGGCGTGGCATTGGCATCCGGATTGAAGATGATATTGTCGCGACCAAAAATGGACCACTGAACTTAACTGCGAAAGTAGTGAAAACTGTAGACGAGATTGAAGCGTTGATGGCTGCGACCAAATAAAAGCCGTACAGCTCAAAAGCCGGTCAGAAGATCGGCTTTTTTGATTTTGAATTAGCGTTAATGGATTAAATAGAGATAGACATCCAGACTAATTCACGAAAATATGCCAAACCCATTTAAAAATATTGCCAACGCTATGAGGAAATACATAGCCTAAAACAAAACAGCAAATGACTGTAAAAATTACAATTTTAACTGAGCTTATTGTAAGGCTGAGATAGAGGGATGAAAAAATTGCTAACCCTAGCCCCAAAAAAATCCCGGCGACAGCGTAGTAAAATGCTGTAATAAAACGTTCAGTATGATCCATTTATTATCCTAACATTCTAATTATTTTAAGAAATTATAGTATGGCTTTTAGATTGAATAATAGAAGACTTAACTTGCGGCCGGAAAGCCATGAAACATCCATTGTATGCCCCACAACAGAACCAAGATTAAAACGACTAAAAAGATAAGTTCTAATTTCTTCATGTTTTAAATTTTCTACAATGAATAGCATACAGCTGATACGAATTCTTTAATTTATTTTATCTACGTTAGGGCTGTCGCTTGCTCAGCTTAAGTCTGGCGCTCCGGGCTTTGTATAGATGTTATATTGCATACCATTCCAGTGTCATCTTATGGAATAACATCTTTTAAACGGGATTTATGGTCAGAACACGCAAGCGCTGAAGCTCAGAAATTCCAGCCATCCACACGAATCATTATAAAAATCCAATCCCTTGATGTAATATAAAATCAATCATGATTAAGATGTATCTAAACTTTTGAGATACCACAAATAAGGATTCAAGCATGCAACAAGAAGTCATCATCGTGGGCGGCGGTATGGTGGGGCTGAGTTTGGCGCTCATGTTGGCCAAATCCAATATTGCGGTCAAACTGCTCGAAGCAATTCAATACCCGAATTATGATGATGCCAATCTTGCCCCGCATCACTCCAGTTTTGATGCACGAAACAGTGCGCTGTCGCGTCGTAGCGTACAGATTTATCAGGAACTGGGCCTATGGGAAGCCTTACAGGAACATGCTGTCCCGATTCTGGAAGTGCACATTACCGAGCAGGGCAGTTTTGGGAAGGCGCGTCTGCAAGCTGAACAGGAAAAAGTCGAAAGTTTTGGACAGGTGATTGAAAATGCCTGGTTAGGCCGGGTGTTATTGACTCAGGTGCGCGCAGAGCCTTTAATTGAACTGATTGATGGGGTAAAAGTCACCTCGCTGAACCAAGATGCAGATCTGGCTTATCTGGAAGCGCAGCGTGGAAGTGAAGTCTTAAAACTGCAATCCAAACTGGTGATTGCTGCCGATGGCCGCGATTCATTCTGCCGTAAAGCCCTAGGCATTGGGGTGGATGAACATGATTATGATCAGGTCGCCATTGTAACCACCGTACAAACCTCTAAACCACACAATCATGTCGGTTTTGAGCGTTTCAGTCCTTTAGGTCCGCTGGCGTTATTGCCTTTGCCGGGTGAATATCGTCGTTCGGTGGTCTGGCCGGTGAAAAAAGGCACGGAACATGAATGGGTGGGGGAAGACAATGACCAGCATTTCCTTAATGCCTTGCAGCAGACTTATGGCGATCGGGCTGGAAAATTCCAGAAAACCGGACGCCGTTTTAGCTTCCCGCTTTCGCAGGTGCTGGCAGAAAAACAGGCAGTGGGCCGAGTAGTACTGATGGGTAATGCGGCACATACCATTCACCCGGTGGCCGGACAGGGCTTTAACCTGTGTATGCGCGATGCTTATGTGTTGGTGCGTTATTTAAAAGAACAGCTGGCTCAACAGGCCGATTTGGGCGATGCCGCCATGCTGCAAGATTATGAAAAATCCCGTCTGACCGATCAGCAGCGCGTGATCAAATTCTGTGACAGCGTGGTGCGTGGCTTTAGTAACCAGAATCCGGTGCTGAAACTACTCAGAAATACCGGTCTGATTGCCTTTGATACCATTCCGGGAATTAAACCACTTGTTGCCAACTATGCCATGGGACTAAAAGCATGAACCAGACAGCACACGTATTAGATGCCGTTATTGTGGGTGGTGGTTTGGTCGGTGGCTTAACTGCATTATTACTGGCCCAAGGTGGGGTACAGGCCACAGTGTTGGATGCCGCGCCAATTCTGGATACAGAAAAAACCTTAAGCGTGGCCAATCCGCGCGTACTGGCTTTAAGTCAGGCCACTATCCACTTGCTAAAAAATGTGGGTGTTTGGGATAAACTGGCGCGTCAGCAGCCTTATACCGGCATGCAGGTCTGGAATAAAAATGGCTATGGCGAAATCAATTTTGGTCAGCCGGCAGAAAAAACACCCGGAGTGGATCAGGTGCTAGGTTCAATGGTGGAGCCGAGTATTTTAAATCTGGCCATTCAGCAAACCATGCTGACGCAGATTCAGGATTATCGTACCCAGGTCAAAGTCACCCGGATTGAGCAGGGCATTGGCGTCTGGCATATTTTCTTGGCCGATGGTACGAAGCTCAGCACCAAACTGTTAATTGGCGCAGATGGGGCCAATTCCTTTGTCCGCGAACAGGCCTTTATTGATCTGGATGTGCTGGATTATCAGCAGGCAGGCATCAGTTGTGCTATTCGAACTGTCCAGCCGCATCAGCATGTGGCGCGTCAGATTTTTCTGGAAACCGGTCCACTGGCATACCTGCCAATGAGCAGCCTCAAGCCTGAACAGGATGGCCATTGGCAATCTATTGTCTGGACGCTACCAGAGGATTATGCAGAAGAATATGCCGCGTTATCCGATCAGGAATTTACCCAGCTGTTGACCCGTGAAAGCCATCATATGTTGGGTGAAGTACTGGAAGCTACACCACGTGCCCGTTTCCCTTTAAAAGCCCGTGCTGCGCAGCACTATGTTGAGCCGGGACTGGCACTGATTGGCGATGCGGCGCATGTGATTCATCCACTGGCCGGGCAGGGCGTCAATATTGGCTGTCTGGATGCCGCAGTCTTGTGTGATGTTCTGCTGCATGACCGGGCACGTGGGGTCTGGGCGCATGAGCAGACCTTGAAGCGTTATGAGCATCGTCGTAAAGGTCAAAATGATGCAATGATGCACAGCATGTCTGCAATAGGCTGGCTGGAAACCACCCAGTTATTCCCGCTGGTCTGGGGACGTAATTTTGGCTTGAAGCAGGTTGAACAGCTGCCGGTGTTAAAAGATGCTTTTATGGCGCAGGCCAATGGTTTGCATCTGCTGAAAGACACGCGGTATGCGGTCTAGCTAGAAATAGTTATTTTTTAAACATTCATTAATACATGATTACGAATTTGGTTAAAAAAGACACGATTTTTTCGTCTTTACCTCTAGGCGAAAGGCGCAGAGATTGATAAATTTCTTCCTAATTGCATGACAACGTTCACCAGGACTCAATTGAGGTCATTTGCGGGGAGATTAAAATGACGGATATGAACGATTATGATGATGTAGAAGATACCACCGTCGATGACGATGAGGCAAAAGCGGCTGAAAAAGGTGCACTGGACAGCGAAGATGCCGTAAACGATGGTGATGTGGCGGAAGCAGAAACCTTAACCGTAACCGCTAAACAGAAGCAACGCCAAGCGTTAGAAGATGAAATTGCGGCCTTCTTGGCACGTGGGGGAAAAATTACTGAAGTCCCACCAGATGAGGCTGCACGCGAATAAGAAAAAAGCATCACCGGAGTGATGCTTTTTTATTGCGAATCAACAGCCAGAATCAGTCATCGCGGTTTTGGCTCAGTTCCAGCGCACGCTGATAAGCCACTTTTTTCTTGATCCCGGTTAAATCGGCGGCCAGCTGTGACGCTGCTTTCACCGATAAATCCTGTAGCAGTCGGGTGAGCAGCTGATCCAGCTTTTCCTGCTCCAGATCTTTTTCCGCGGTTGCACCACCCACCACCAGTACAATTTCACCTTTTTGCTGATGATGATCGGCTTCAATAAAACTGACCAGCTCACCCAGCGTCATCTTCTTGATGGTTTCAAAGGTTTTGGTAATTTCACGGGCAAAACCGACCGGGCGCTCGGCCCCGAAAATATTGGCCATATCTTTAACGCTGTCCAGAATCCGGTGTGGCGCTTCATAAAAAATCAGGGTCGCAGTCTGGTCTTTAAGTTTTTCCAGACTCAAGATACGCTGTGACTGTTTTGACGGTAAAAAGCCTTCAAAGCTAAAGCGGTCACTCGGTAAACCAACCGCACTCAGCGCTGCAATTGCGGCACAGGCTCCCGGAACCGGAATCACCCGGATATTGTGTTCTTGTGCGGCGCGGACCAGTTTAAAACCGGGGTCGCTAATTAGCGGAGTACCGGCATCACTAATCAGGGCCATATTTTCGCCGTTCAGCAGGCGCTGAACCAATATATCAATTTTGTTACTTTCATTATGTTCATGGCACGCCGTTAACGGAGTTGATATATTATAGTGCTTTAATAATTGAGCGGAGGTCCGAGTATCCTCTGCCGCAATAATATTTACAGACTTTAGAACATCAATCGCCCGGTAGGTCATGTCGTCTAAGTGCCCAATTGGGGTGGCTACAACAAATAACTGAGCACTCATAAGGTTTCTCCATGTTTAGGCAAATTATTAATAACAATAAAAGACAGCTTCAAAAAGCAATCATTACCACGGCGCTGTTGGGCGCAGGACTTTCAGTCGCCCAGGCCGAGATTCTGGTCATTCTACCTGAATCGGGTCCTATGGCGCGAGCCGGTTTCAGTATTCAGCAGGGTTTTATGCACGCTTATCATGCATCGGGTGAGAAGATGCCGGTTAAATTGATTAATTCCGAGCAGCGCAAAATTGGTCCCTTGCTGCGTCAGCATGTCAATGCCAAGACCCGGGTGGTGATTGGACCTTTGGCACGTGCCGATGTTGAGCAGTTAATTGCGCTGCGGCCCAAAGTGCGTACACTGGCCTTAAACGAGGTGATCCAGCAGCATCCACGGGTGCTACAGTTTAGCCTGTCAAAAAAAGATGATGCACAGACCTTAAAACAGCTGTTCCAGAAAGATCAGATTAATCATCTGTATATTCTGCGTGAACCCGGCACCGAAGCTGAACATGAGCTGTTATTGATGTCTCTGGTGTCGCAGCTGGATTATCCGGTGGAGGTGGTGGACAGCCCGCCGAGATGGCTGAAACGTCAGCAGGGGGTGTTATTGCTGGGTTCGAATGGCTGGATCAATCGCCAGAACAGGTTGCCCAAAAAGCGCTTATACAGTCTGGCCAATGCCGTCGAGTCACAGCAGCAGTTACCGCAAGGCCTGCAGTTTTGTGATGCGCCGGCTTTATATCAGTCCCAATGGGCAGATGTACAGGCCGGGATTCAGGCGGCCAAGGCGGAACACTTTTCTTTTCAGCGGCTGGTGGCCTTTGGTGGAGATGCCTGGCAGATCGCCAATTATTATCTGAAACAGCCACAATTAAACCGCATCGAGTTTGAAGGGCGAACCGGTTTAATCCGGATTCAGGACAACCAGATTCAGCGTATTCCGAAATGTTATGTGCAGCAGAAACAGCTGGTGCAGATCCTGTAAATGGCCAGTCAGCGCGCGCGTCTAGGCCAGTGGGCCGAACAGCAGGCTGCAATGTTATTAGAGCAGCAGGGTTATCAGATTCTGGCGGCCAATTACCATTGCCGTTATGGTGAAATCGACCTGATTGCCCGGCAGGATCAGCAGCTGGTGTTTGTGGAGGTAAAGGCGCGATCTTTTAGCGATTATGGCCGGGCGGTGGAGGTGGTTTCCATCTCCAAGCAGCAAAAGCTGATTAAAACTGCGCTGACCTATTTGAGCAATTCTGCACAATTACAGGATTTTTATTGTCGATTTGATGTGATTTGTTTTGATTTTACTGAACAAATTGCAAAAACAGTACAGCAAGATTTTTCCAATTTCACGTATGATCTGCAATGGATTGAAAATGCTTTTACTTTTGATTCAGAGTTCATTAATCTTTGAAGAGAATTGAAGCAAAGATGCTTGAAAACAGAAATGAATAAGTAATGAGGAGTCTTGCTGAGTGTTAAATCGTATCGCAATCACAGTGCTGTGTGTGGCAAGTTTATCCGGCTGTGCAAGTTTTATTTCCAGTGGTACGGGTTCTGCACCTGTAGGAACGGAAAGTGGCGCACGCTCACTTGGCCAGGTCTTTATTGATAACTCCATTGAACGTACAGCAAAAATTAATTTATATAAGCTGGATGCCCGTTTTAAACAGTCACGCGTTAATATTGAAAGTTTCCACGGCAATGTATTACTGACCGGTCAGGTGCCAGATGCACATTTGAAGCAGTTGGCGGAAGACAATGTCCGCGCCATGAGCGATGTTAAAACCGTACACAACTATATTGCCGTGGGCAACCAGATTGGTTATAGCACCATCATGCAGGACACCACCGTGACCGCCAATACCCGTGGCCTGATTATGAAAGCGCCGGTGGTTTCCGACAGTAAAGTGCGAATTCACACCGAAGATGGCGTGCTGTATGTGATGGGCCGTTTGAATAATGCGGAAATCGCCGATTTAAATCAGGTGTTACAGCAGGTCGGTAATGTCACCAAAATTGTGACCTTAATTGACAATATTGAAGCCTCACAGGCCACATCTTCTGGTTTTGCCAGCCCGATGATGAATGTACAGCCGGATGTACAAACCCCGGTCGCCATTGATCCGGACCAGATCGAGCCAACGAATGCGCTCTAAGTTGTTCCAGTTTAAAACGCAGCTGCAATATCGTCTGGTTCAGGCCAAAAGTGTATATCAGGAATTCCGCCTGTATGATTTTGGCAGTTATGCCCTGAACCGTTTGACTCCACGACAGGGCTATACGGTAGAGAACGATCTGGCTTATGGAGCGAATGAACGCCATCAGCTGGATTTGTACCGGACTGCCCAGCCACGTCCCCAGCAGCCGTTAATTGTTTTTGTCCATGGTGGTGCCTGGTCACGGGGTGATAAAAAAGATTATCGCTTTGTTGGCGAAGCTTTTGCCCAACAAGGTTTTGATGTTGCCGTCATTAATTATCAACTGGCGCCGCAGAATATTTTTCCGGTCTATATTGATGACCTGACTTTGGCACTGAACTATCTGCATGATCAGCAGGCAGAGTTAAGGATTAACACTGATCAGATTATCCTAATGGGGCACTCGGCCGGTGCGTTTAATATCATGTCGGTGCTGTATCATCCGCAGCCTTATGCGCTGAACTGCCGAGACAATATTCGGGCTGCGATTGGCTTGGCTGGTCCCTATCATTTTGACTATAAAGATGATCCGCTTTGTGCCGATGCATTTGATCAGACCATTCCTTATCATGATGTGATGCCGTATTACTTTGTGGAAAGTAATCACATTCGTCACTATTTGCTGGTGGCTGAGAATGACCAGATTGTGCATTTGAGTAATGCGGTTGATTTTGATCATGTGCTAAACAAGCATGGCAATCATAGTCAGCTGATCACCATTCCACGCACCGGGCATGTCAGTATTATGGGCTCGGTATCGAGTCTGTTTAGCCGTTATTTTAAGACCAAGCACACGATTATGCAGGCGCTGGAAGAAACACTAAGTTCCTGAGTAGCGTCTCTTTAGAGCCAGGCTTTGCTGTCGTCTGCGACGGCAGAGCCTTCGGTCACGTGTTTGATCATGGCATGGGCAATACTGCCTTTGAACGGAATATTCGGCAGTTGATCAAATTTAAAGAATTGCGCATCGCTGATTTCTTCTTCCTGTAACTGCAGTTCACCACCGGCATATTCGGCTTTAAAGGCAATCATCAGGTTGCTTGGAAAAGGCCAGGGCTGACTGGCCAGATACTGAATATTCTTTAGCTGGATACCGACTTCTTCCGCGGTTTCACGGCGTACCGCTTCTTCCAAGGTTTCTCCCACCTCAACAAAACCGGCAATCAGGCCATACATATTGGTGGTGTTTCGCGCATTTTTGGCCAGCAGAATTTCATCTTCACCGCGGGTAATGACGGTAATGACACAGGGTTGTACACGTGGATATTGGCGATACTGGCAGACCGGGCAAACCATGGCATATTCGGTGGCATGCGCTTCGGTTGGATGGCCGCAGTGGCTGCAAAAACGGTGATTACGACGCCATTCTAGCAACTGGATTGCACGGCTGGCCTGTTCAAATTCGGCACTGTTCCAGAACTGTAACAGCTGGCGAATTGGCAATAATTGATAGCCTTCAGGAATGGGCTCATCGGGGAGTAAGTCGCGGGCAATCACCTGATTGCCCGTAGACAGGTCACTTGCTAATTTTTCAACTCGGGGCAGTTGAAACTGTTCATCGACCAGCAGTTGCTGTTGGTGAAAAATATAGGCAAGTGAGAGTTCAGACATTAGGCTACAGCTTTCAGTTTTTCGCTACTTGCCAATGCTACATCAAACATCGACTGTAAAACAGGCTGTTTGTTTTTTAAATTGTCAATCAGCATGTCGGCACCGGCCAAGGTGTCTAACACGGCATTCAGCTCGTCACTACTGAGCGTTTCACCGGCTTCGCATTTACGATAGATAAAGTCAGCGGCAGTCAGCAGCGCCTGCTGGCCTTTTTCTTCATTCAGGAACAGCAGGGCACCGGCCACTTCACGCAGCTGGGTACAGGTGTTTTCCAATAAACGCACATCCTGATCCTGAACGTGCTGCACCAGAATCTGCTGAGCCAGATCAATTAAGGTTTTGGTTTCGCTCAGCAATACTTCATGCGCTTCATCTAAACGGTCCAGCGAAATGTGCATGTTGTTAACGCGCAGCTGTAAACGGCTAGAGGTATGATGACGCTCCAGCACCCCAATCGAGTTCATCGCTGATAAAATGGTGTTCATCAGCTGCTGGGCAAAGCTTTCTTCTTTGAGCACTTCGGCCTGACTCAAGGCGTCGGCCTGAACCAGCAGATCACGGTGGGCTTCATTCAGGTTCAGCACTTTAAAGATATTGGCCAGATCTTTGAGCTTGGCTTGCAACTCCTGGGTTTTTTCAGGGGTCATGTTCTGGTAGTTGTATTCGATGTCATTGCGAATCTGCGCCATTTCGCTGGTCGCCAGAGCACTGATGGTCTGCATGGTTTCAAAATCCGGACCATACAGATGACGGCTGAAGACCTGTAACTGGGTGTCAGTCAGCAGGTCTTCACCAATATTCAGCTGTTCGCGGATGTGCTGGGCCACCTGATCTTCCTGGCTAATGCACAGGCTCAGGATGTTGGCCAGATCACTTAACTGGGCCTGGAAGCTGTCTGGTGCGGCAAAGTATTGACGCATATTCAGTTCAATACTGATTAAGGTGCGTAAACGTGGTTCATTCAGCAGCAGGTTATCAATCTGGTTTAACGCCACATAGACCAGATTCCAGTATTGTTGGCTTGGATGCTGGGCGGATAGACCGGCTAAATAGGTGCCGACCAGTTTCATGGCTTGCAGATCCAGCTCGGATTCTTCCTGCTTCAGCAGTTTGTACAGTGACAGTTTATACAGCTGATGCACATAGCCTGATTTTTCCAGACCGGGTGCTTGTGGCAATTTGAATTCCGGGTGAATACAGTCCAGCAGAGATTCAATATGCTGGCCTTCCTGGGTGAGTGGTTTACCCAAGGCACGTTCCAGACGGTTTAAGGTATCGAGCAGGAACTGTGGAATTTTAACTTCGCGCAGACAAATAAATTCGATGTAGCGCTTGAGCATGGTGGTGCCTTCACTTAAGGCAATCACGTCTTCAGTTTTAATTTGCGCCGGATTCCCCATAATCTTGCGCATTAATTCTGCTGAATATTGGGCAATTTTTGCCAGGCTCGACATATCAATCAGGGCCAGTACCTGGGCACATTGCTCAAACTGGTTAAGGGCATCATCAATCCCGAAAGGTAAAGTCTGATCTTCTGCCAAGGTGCTGACTGCGGATTCCACCAATTTGATTGAATTATCAACCTCATTTTTTATTATCAGTAACGCAGTCGGATCAAAATGAATAGAGGTTTGGTAAGACATGTATCTGCACCTTTCCTAGTGTTTTATCTGTTTATGGGCCTGCTGCAAAAACAGCAGACCTGTTTATCTTAACTATAACTGAACTAGGAACAGATTAAATACAAAAAATTACAATCGTCGGTTTTTTATTTGGCAAAAAAGCAGGGCTGTCCATGCTTTTCTTCAAATTGTTTGACCCAATTCTCATGTGCTTCCAGCTCTGCGGCGGAAGGCAGAATCACCGGCAATTCCACTTCAATGCTGCGACGACCCGATTCACCGCTTTGTTCTTCATGATGAGCTGACAGGGCATCCATATCAAAGGATACCTGGCCACCGGTCATGGCCAGATAGACATCGGCCAAAATTTCAGCATCGAGCAAGGCGCCGTGGAAGGTACGGTCACGCGCCGGAATTTCATAACGCTTCACTAAGGCATCGAGCGAGTTCTTTTGTCCCGGATGCTTGTTTTTGGCCATTACCAGGGTATCGGTGACTTCACACACCGCCGATAAATCGCCTAGACCACAGCGGTTAAACTCCATATCCAGGAAGTTCATATCGAAGGTGGCGTTATGCGCAATAATTTCCGCGCCTTTTAAATAGTCATACAGCACTGCAGCAATTTCGGCATACTTCGGCTTGTCTTTTAAAAACTCATCCGAAATACCGTGCACCACTTCCGATTCACCGACCGGTTTTTCCGGGTTGATATAAATATGAATCGAGCTGCCGGTCAGTTTGCGGTTGACCATTTCAATCGCGCCGACTTCAATAATCCGGTCACCATCCTGATAATAAAAACCGGTGGTTTCCGTATCCAGAATCAGCTGGCGTGGACCATAAGCCTGAACCGTGGCCGGGGTAATCACAATATGGGGATGCGATGACGTGTTTGCTGGCGCTGTTGCACTCTGGTTCTGGGTTTCATCTTGGATCAGGACTTCGTTCTGATTCGGGCTGTCATTTTGACTGAGGGTTTGCGTCACGGTAATGCTGTGCTGGGTCAGACTGAGATGATCCTCCTGCACCATTAGCAGTTCTTCTTCGACTTCAACGTCTAGTTGGCTGTCGTCTAGATCGAAGCCAAAAGGGTCGTCGAGCAACCAGTCAGATTCTGCTTTTTTTTTAGCCGTGCCCGGCGGGATGACTTCAGACTCAGCGCTTTTATCTTCAGTAATGATTTGTACCGGCGTCACTTTGACCTGCTGTGCAAATACCAGATCGGCCCCTTTGTTGGCCAGCTGATCGGCCATTTCATTGCCAGCATGGCCAGCGTGACCTTTAATCCAGTGCCATTCAATTTCACGACCCTGACAGATGGCATCCAGTTTTTGCCATAGGTCCGGATTTTTCACATCTTTCCAGTTTTTCTTTTTCCAGCCGGCAATCCATTCGGTCATGCCGCGTTTGACATAGTTGGAATCGGTCCAGAGAATCAGTTTGGCCTCTGCCGGGCAGAACTGAATGCCTTCAATGGCTGCCGTCAGCTCCATACGGTTGTTGGTGGTTTCCAGTTCCCCGCCATAGAGTTTGTGCTGCTGGGTTTCTGTAATGACATATGCACCCCAACCGCCCAAGCCAGGGTTTCCACGACAAGCACCATCCACATATAGTGTGATTGTTTGAGACATAAGCCAGATCCAAAAAGAGCCAAATAAAAACCGAGCCGCTATTGTATAACGCAATTGCAGATCAGAAACGCCGAAGACGTCAATTTTTTAATTTCTTGTAACATTTATATTAGAATCGCGCTAGAGTAAAACCTTGTGTCGTAGTGATGCTTCACTACAATGTCAAATCTAAAAAATAATTTATAGACGAGTTGTTTGGATTTCCTATGTATAAACCAACCACACGCATGTGGCAGCCTATGGTCCCGGCACTATTTAAAATTACAGTTTTGGGTTCAGCGCTGGCCGCGCTCGGCATCAGCACCGGCTGTACCTCTACACAAAGTGCCAGCAAAGCGTCAACGTCGAGTCAGGTTGGTTCAGGTTATCTGGACGCCAGCAGTTTAGATTCACTGGAAGATTTATTGTCGGCCACCGACATGCGCGCGGTAGAAGGTGACCGTTTACTGATTTTAAAACACGGTGATGTCTGGAAGCGCATGACCGTAGGTTTCAAAATGGATCTGGAACACTGGAATCCGCGTATTGAAGCGCAGCGCGGCTGGTTTATTTCACGTCAGCCGTATATTGACCGTTTAAGTGCGCGTGCTTCACGTTATTTGTATCACACGGTCAAAGAAGCCGAGCGCCGTGGCATGCCAACCGAACTGGCGTTATTACCAGTCATTGAAAGTTCGTACGACCCGGCAGCGACCAGTAGTGCTGCTGCGGCCGGTTTATGGCAGTTTATTCCAAGTACCGGACGTATTTATGGTCTGAAACAGACCCCGCTGTATGATGGCCGCCGTGATGTGGTCGAATCGACCCGTGCTGCCTATGAATTCCTCGGTAGCCTGTATAACCAGTTTGGTTCCTGGGAGCTGGCTCTGGCCGCTTATAATGCCGGACCGGGCCGTATTCAGCAGGCGATTAACCGCAACAAGGCTGCCGGTTTACCGACCGATTACTGGTCACTGAAATTGCCACAGGAAACCATGAACTATGTGCCGCGTTTCCTGGCAGTGGCGCAAATTATTAAAAACCCAGGTGCCTACGGGGTGCGTTTGCCGCCAATTGCCAACCGTCCCCATTTCCGTGAAGTGACGGTCGGTGCGGTGAATTTAAATGATGTGGCCAATATTACTGGTCTTAGCCGTGCCGAGTTATATGCGCTGAACCCAGGCCATCGTACTGACCGAATTGACAGTGCCAGCCCGATGCGGATTCTGATTCCAGCCGATTTAAGCCCAACAGTCGATGAACGTCTGAAAAACCTGCAGGGTGGTGGATTGCTGGCCAGCAACACACGTCCAGCCGTGACGACGCAGACCACGACCAGTGCCCCAGCTGCAAAAACCACCACACCGGCCCTGACGGCCAGCGTGACTCAGCGTACTGCTACGACTACGCCAGCGAGCACAGCCAAAACCGCTAGCAGCACGACCACAACCAGCACCAAGCGGATCAGTACGCCACGCGGTTCATCGGCTTTGGCCTCTTTTGCGGCCAATTCAGATATTCCAAGTGCTCCACGTATTCCGGTGGCCATTACCCCGGCACAGAATATTCAGCCGGTGAAGGTCGAACCGCCAATTTCAGCAGCAGAACGTGAACAGATTCTGGCGGCAGTGAAAACTGAAGACCAGAACAAAACGGTAGAAGAGGTGTTGCAGCCGGTGGCCTCTCAGGCTGAACAGGCGCAGGTGGTGGCCGAGTTAAAAGAAATTGCACCACAAGGTACTGAAATTGTCGATCCTTATGATGGCAAAATTAAGCTGACCGCGATTCAGACCAGTCTGTCGGTGGCCGAGCAGCAAGGCAAAGAGCTGACCAAAGGTTTTGCTTACCCGAAAAGTGTTGCGGATAGCACCCGTCCAGATTCAGATGAAGCCCAACGGAATCAGGGCAAGAACGTGATCAAGACCGACACCGAAGTGGTGGTGGTACCGCCAAAAGGCAAACGCAGTACCTATACGGTACAGGCCGGCGATACCCTGGTGCTGATTGCCATGAAAAATGGGGTGAACTGGCGTGATGTGGCGAAATGGAACCAGATTGATCCAAACTCGACTTTATATGCCGGTACCACCATCTATTTATATAATGCCAAACTACAAGCAGCTGCGCCAGCCAAAGCCAAAGAGCAGCCGGAATCCTATGTGGTTAAAGCCAACGATACCTTAACCGGCGTGGCCAATCAGTTTGGTTTATCGGTCAAGCAATTGGCGGATTATAATAATCTGAACACAAGCAGTGGCCTGTTTGTCGGTCAGAAACTGAATCTGAAAGAAACAGCAGAGATGCGTGCCAAGGCAGCAGAGCAGAAAGCGGCTGAAACCAAAGTAGCCACGCAAAGCTATACGGTGAAGCGCGGTGAATATCTGAAACTGATTGCAGACCGTCATGGCTTGTCCAATGCAGAACTGGCAGCCTTAACTCCGGGTCTGACTGCTGGCAGCAGTTTGCTGGTTGGACAGCGGATTAATGTGCCTGTGGGTGATTCGAAAGCCGAAGCAAAAACTGAAACGGCCACAGAGAATCGTCGTGCAGCGCCAAGTACATCAACAGCTGAGATTAAAACGGAAAACTATACTGTCCAGCGCGGCGACACCTTATCGAGTGTGGCCGCACAAAGCAAAATGAGTCTGGCTGATCTGGCCACCTTAAACCAGATTTCGACCAATACCGGCCTGCGAATTGGACAAACTTTAAAAATTCCAGCCGGTTCGACCATCCCGGATAGTTATACAGTACAGTCGGGCGATACCTTAACTGCCATTGCCAACCGCTATAACCTGAGTCTGGAGCAGATTGCCAGTTTAAATGGCATCAGCCGGACTGCCGGTTTACGTACCGGCCAGCGCCTGAAACTCAGCGGTGAGCCAGCGCTAGTGGAAGAAAGTAAGGTCAGCACAACTGCTGCAGCCTCAGACATTCATATCGTAAAATCGGGTGAAACCCTAAACAGTATTGCGCGTAAATATCATTTGCAGCTGAATTATCTGGCTGCACTGAATGACCTGCCACGTACTGCTGCACTACGAATTGGCCAGCGTTTAAAAATTGAAGGTGATCTGGACAGCAGTAGCAACCGTGCCGCGGAAAGTGCAGCGGTGAGCAGCGCCAGCACGGGTAAAGCAACCGAAACCTATACCGTTAAAGCCGGTGAGTCCTTAAATGCCATTGCCAGCCGTACCGGTATTTCGGTCGCTGAACTGGCAGCCTTGAATGGCCTGAGTCCGCGTGCCGGTTTAAGAGTTGGCCAAACCCTGCAACTGCCGAAAACCATTATGGAATATAAGGTTAAACGTGGTGATACCCTGATTGGGTTGGCCAGCCGTTATGGTCTGGAAACCAGTGAACTGGCCGATATGAACGAGATTAAACCGAATACGCAGCTGCGTATTGGAGAGATCATCAAGGTTCCGAACCTGTAATTGCCGGGCACAAGGAGTCGTGACCGCATGAACAGATCTTTATATCGCTTGAGTGCTGTGGCAATAGCACTGGCTTTGACCTCAAGCTGGAGCTGGGCTGCGCTGCAGACCACGCCGTATATCGCGCTGCACAGCAGTCCGAAATACAGCCAGCTTGCGGCCATGCCCTATGCCAATCCGCAAGCGCCCAAAGGCGGCATGCTGAGTCAGTCCAGCAATGGCACTTTTGACAACCTGAACAGCATGAACGGTAAGGGCAGTGCGACCGATGGGGTGAATTATCTGTTTGATTCGCTCATGACCAGCTCGCTAGATGAGCCGGGGGTGATGTACCCACTGCTGGCAGAAAAAGTGACTTATGATCCGAAGCAGACCAAGTTTGTCATTTTTCATCTGAATCCAAAAGCACGTTTTAGTGATGGCACACCGGTCACCGCGGCTGATGTCAAATTCAGTTTTGATACCTTCCAGAGCAAATCTAATCCGGGTTTGCAGATGTATATTGCCGATTTGGATAAAACCGAGGTCTTGTCCAGACATCAGGTCAAAATGACCTTTAAATCCGATAACAACAGTGAAATGCCGCTGATTTTATCGGCCTTACCGATTTATTCCCAGAAAGACTGGCAGGGCAAGGACTTTAGCCGGATTACCTTGCAGCCGATGCTGGGGTCAGGCCCGTATCTGATTGAACGGATTGATGCCGGACGCAGTATTACTTATAAGCGCAATCCGAACTATTGGGGCAAAGATCTGCCGGTAAATAAGGGCCGTTATAACTTTGA
This sequence comes from Acinetobacter sp. YH12117, assembly GCF_013418865.1. Classification (NCBI taxonomy): domain Bacteria; kingdom Pseudomonadati; phylum Pseudomonadota; class Gammaproteobacteria; order Moraxellales; family Moraxellaceae; genus Acinetobacter; species Acinetobacter sp. YH12117. The sequence goes on along the minus strand of NZ_VPBF01000012.1, from coordinate 7,913 downwards.
CCGGCTTAAATTTGTCTATTACCGCAATATGGATGTGGCCTTTGAAGGCTTTAAGTCGGGCCAATACACGCTGCATGAAGAATATACCGCGCGCAAATGGGTGACGGAATATCAGTTCCCGGCAGTGAAAGCGGGGATGGTGGTGAAATATAAGTTCCGGCATGAAAACCCGGTGCCAACACAAAGTTTTGTGTTTAATACCCGGCGTGCACCGATGCAGGATATTCATTTCCGTCAGGCGCTCAGCCATGCCTATGATTTTGAATGGCAGAATAAAGCCCTGTTTTACGGACAGTATCAGCGTTTGCAAAGTTATTTTAGCAATAGCGAACTGGAAGCCAAAGGTCGTCCAAGCGCGGCGGAGCTGGCACTGTTAAAGCCGTATTTAAAACAGTTGCATCCGGTGCAGCGTCAGGGGGTGCTGGCCAACTGGAAATTCCCGGTCAGTGATGCCAGCGGTTTTAACCGCAGCGGTCTGCTCAAAGCCCGGCAGATCCTGCTGAATGCCGGCTATCGCTTCAAGGATGGCCGTTTGCTTGATCCGAAAGGCAACACCATCCAGCTGGAATTTTTAATTCATCAGGATGGCTTGCAGCGTACTTTAATGCCTTTTGTGCGCAATTTAAAACGTCTGGGGATTGTGGTGAATATCCGCCAGGTCGATGTGCCGCAATATATTGAACGGATGCGCCGGGCAGAATTTGACTTAAGCACCATGGTCTTGCCACAGTCCTTAAGTCCGGGCAATGAACAGGCGCAATTCTGGAGCAGTGCCGCGGCAGATCAGCCGGGCAATTATAATTATGCCGGCATCAAGAATCCGGTCATTGATGACATCATTCAGAAAATTATTTACGCGCCTGACCGCCAGCAGCTGATTGTCCGGACCAAAGTGCTGGACCGCTTATTACGCGCTGGTTATTACCAGATTCCGACCTATGGCAAAGGCGAGCACTGGCTGGCCTACTGGAATATGTACCAACAACCGAAAATAAAACCAAAACTTTCCATTGGACTTGATTACTGGTGGAGTGATGCAGCCGGGGCGCAAAAAGTAGCCCAGTATCTGCGTAAACAATAAGCTGGCTTTGCCACAAGGATGCTGAGCGCATGGGAACCTATATCCTGAAACGTGTGTTGCTGATTATTCCCACACTGTTTCTGATTTTGCTGATTAACTTTATTGTGATCCAGATTGCCCCGGGCGGTCCGGTCGAGCAGGCAATTCAGCAGGCAGAAGCCTTTCAGGGCATGGGCGGGAGTGGCAGTGCCGAAACTGCTGCGGCCGGTTCAACGCCCTATCAGGGCGCCAAAGGTCTAAGTGATGAAATGGTGGCTAAAATTGAAGCGCAATATGGGTTTGATAAACCAATTCATGAGCGTTTCTGGCTAATGCTGAGCAGCTATCTGCAATTTGATTTTGGCACCAGCTTTTTTAAAGACAAGCCGGTGACCCAGCTGCTGTGGGAAAAACTGCCGGTATCGCTGTCTTTAGGATTGTGGAGCACCTTGCTGATTTATCTGGTGTCTATTCCACTCGGGATAAAAAAAGCCCGTCAGCATGGTCTGATCTTTGATAAAGCCACGTCTATTTTGCTGGCCATTGGCTATGCCATTCCGGCCTTTGCTTTTGCGATTTTATTGATTGTATTTTTTGCCGGTGGTTCCTATTTTCAGTGGTTCCCGCTACAGGGATTGGTCTCGGAAAACTTCGATCAGCTGAGTCTGCTGGGTAAAATCAAAGACTATTTCTGGCATATGACCTTGCCGCTGCTGGCGATGGTGATTGGTGGATTTGCCGGGTTGACCTACTTAACCAAATACTCGTTTATGGAAGAACTGAATAAACAGTATGTGCTGGCGGCACGCTCCAAAGGCCTGACCGAATCGCGGGTGCTGTATGGCCATGTTTTTCGTAACGCCATGCTAATTGTGATTGCTGGCCTGCCGGAAGCATTAATTGGGATTTTCTTTGTCGGTAACCTGTTTATTGAAATTATTTTTAACCTCGATGGTCTGGGATTGCTGGGCTTTGAAGCGATTGTACAACGTGATTATCCAGTAATTTTTGGCACCCTGTTTATTTTTACCTTGTTAGGATTAGTCCTCAGACTGATCAGCGATGTGCTGTATCAGGTCATTGATCCACGGATTAATTTTGAATCACGGGGGGCCAAATAATGTCTCCCTTAATGCAGGCGCGGCTCCAGCGTTTTAAACAGAACCGGTTGGGATTTGGCTGTTTTATCGCCTTTGCCCTGATTTTTATCTTGTCCTTAGCAGCCGAGCTGATCGCCAATGACAAGCCGCTGCTGGTCAAATATGAAAACAGCTTATATATGCCGGTGTTCAAGGCTTATCCTGAAACCACTTTTGGCGGGGTCTTTGAAACCGAAGCAGAATATAAGGACCCGGCCGTGCAGCAACTGATTCAGGACAAGGGCTGGGCCATCTGGCCACTGATTGAATATTCTTATCAATCGCCGAATTTAGAGCTGGCTGTGCCGGTGCCGTCACCACCGACCAGCGATAACTGGCTCGGGACCGATGATCAGGGCCGAGATGTACTGGCGCGGATTCTCTATGGCCTGCGGGTATCACTGCTATTCGGATTTGCCTTAACGCTGGCCTCTGCTGCACTTGGCATTATCGTCGGGGCGATACAGGGCTATTATGGCGGCTGGGTCGATTTGCTGGGACAGCGGATTCTGGAAGTCTGGGGTGGTTTACCAATGCTGTTCATGGTAATGATTCTGGTCAGTATGTTTAGCCCAAGCGTGTACTGGCTGTTTCTGATTATGCTGCTGTTTGGCTGGCCGACCCTGGTTGGACTGGTCCGGGCCGAATTTTTAAGGGCACGTAATTTTGATTATGTCCGTGCTGCCCGCAGCCTGGGTGTGAGCGACCGTACCATCATGTTCCGGCACATCTTGCCCAATGCCATGAGTTCAAGTCTGTCACAACTACCCTTTATGCTGACTGCGAATATTACCGCGCTGACTGCACTGGATTTCCTCGGTTATGGTTTGCCGCCCGATGCTGCATCTTTAGGCGAACTGCTGCTACAGGGCAAGAATAATTTAAATGCGCCGTGGCTGGCATTGTCGGGCTTTTTTACCCTGGCAATTGTTTTATCTTTACTGATTTATATTGGAGAGGCGACCCGTGATGCATTCGATCCAAGACGCCAGTAAGCGCACGCCGGTGCTGACGGTACAGCAGCTCCAGATTCAGCATCAACAGCAGCTATTGGTGCACAATTTAAGTTTTGAATTACATGCTGGCGAAACGCTGGCGCTGGTCGGCGAGAGTGGTTCGGGCAAATCGGTCAGCAGTCTGGCCTTGCTGGGCTTGTTGCCGAGTCAGCTCCAGATTCAGGGGCAGGCACTGTTTCAAGGGCAGGATCTGCTACAGCTGAATCCGGTACAACTACGCCAGATTCGCGGCCAGCGCATTGCCATGATTTTTCAGGAGCCGATGACGGCATTAAATCCGCTGCATCGGGTGGAAAAAATTATTAGCGAAAGCCTGCTGTTACAAGGCTATTCCAAGGCGGAAACCCGGCAACGTGTGCTGCAATTGCTGCAAGATGTTGGCATTCCCCAGCCGGAAGATAAACTGAAGCGTTATCCGCATGAACTGTCTGGCGGGCAGCGCCAGCGGGTGATGATTGCCATGGCCTTGGCGCTTGATCCGGACATTCTGATTGCCGATGAACCAACCACTGCGCTGGATGTAACTTTACAGGCACAAATTCTGGATCTGCTGCAAAGTTTACAGCGTAGCCGGCAGATGGCCATGATTTTAATCAGCCATGATTTGAATCTGGTGCGGCATTATGCCGACCAGGTCATTGTTATGAATAAAGGCCAAGTCGAGGAGCAGGGGTCGGTTGAACAGGTCTTTCATGCGCCGCAGCAGGCCTATACTCGGGAGCTGCTGTATCATGATTTTGGTCAGGCTTTACAGGTAGAGGCGACTCAGCCTTTATTGCAACTGCAACAACTGGGTGTGAAGTTTCCCATCAAGCAGGGTTTACTCAATCGAGTCAAAGATTATTTTGTCGCGGTGGAGCCGCTGGATTTAAATCTGGCCCAAGGCGAATCCATCGGTATTGTCGGGGAAAGTGGTTCCGGTAAAAGCTCGCTGGCGCTGGCGATTTCGCGTTTAACTGCCAGTGAGGGCAAAATTGATTTGCTGGGCCAGGATTTGAACCAGCTTTCGGAAAAGCAGCTGCGGCCATTACGCAGTAAATTTCAGATTGTATTTCAGGACCCGTTTAGCAGCCTGAATCCGCGTTTAAATGTCGAGCAGACCATTGGCGAAGGGTTGGCCTTACAAAAACTGTCAGCATCCGAAATTCAGCAGCGTATTGATCTGGCACTGGAAAAAGTTGAATTGCCGGTCAGTTTTAAAACCCGTTATCCGCATGAACTATCCGGTGGACAGCGGCAACGGATTGCACTGGCACGTGCGCTGGTGCTGAAACCGAAACTGCTGATTCTGGATGAGCCGACCTCGGCGCTGGACCGCACCACACAACGCGCCATCGTTAAACTGTTGCGGCGTTTGCAGCAGCAGGAGCAGATGAGCTATCTGTTTATCAGCCATGATTTGCAGGTGGTCAAGGCCTTGTGTCAGAAGGTATTGGTGCTGAAACATGCAAAGGTGATGGAATTCCAGCGTACTGAAGATCTGTTTGCACAGCCACAAACTGACTATACCCGGCAGCTGATTCAGGCTAGTCAATACTAATCGGTAATGATTTTTGACAATATGAGTTGTCAAAAACTGCTTGACCATTGTGGAAATTCAATGGAGTATTTGCTCTAGAACACAATGTCAGGATTGACCGATGAGCCAGATTGCAGATCAGCTTCAAATTAGAAAGACCACATTTAAAAACCGCATCATTAAAGGCGCTATGAGTGAGGCGCTGGCCAATACGGCTGGTCAGCCGAACCAGTTACATTTGGGCTTATATGAGGCCTGGGCCAAGGGTGGGCTGGGCTGTGCCATTACCGGCAATGTCATGGTGGATATTCGTGCCAAAAATGAACCGGGCGTGGTGGCCATTGAATCAGAACGTGATCTGGCCAAGTTGCAACAGTGGGCGCAGATTGGCAAGCAGTATGGCATGGTGCAACTGGTGCAGTTATCGCATCCGGGGCGGCAATGTCCGAAAGGCCTGAACAAAGAAACCGTCGCGCCTTCCGCGGTACCGTTTAGCCCGGCCTTGGCCACCACCTTTGGCACACCGCGCGAACTGCGTGAAGATGAGATTCTGAATATTATCCAGCGCTTTGCCCGCGCTGCGCAGATCTGCGAACAGGCCGGTTTTGAAGGGGTGCAGCTGCATGGCGCACACGGCTACTTAATCAGCCAGTTTTTATCACCGCTAACCAATAGACGTCAGGATCGTTGGGGTGGTTCGATTGATAACCGGATGCGCTTTTTGCTGGAAATTTATCAGGCGGTGCGCGCCGCGACCTCTGACAATTTTATTATTTCGGTCAAGCTGAACTCGGCGGACTTTCAGCGCGGCGGCATTAGTGAAGAGGATGTGATTCAGGTCTTTAAAGCAATTGATGCTGCCGGAATTGACCTGATTGAGGTATCAGGGGGGACTTATGAAGCACCGGCCATGGCCGGAGTAAAAGCGGAAAAACGCAAAGCCTCGACTTTAGCGCGTGAAGCCTACTTCTTGGAGTTTGCGGAGCGGATCCGCCAGGAAGTTCGTTGTCATTTAATGGTGACCGGCGGTTTCCGGACCGTACAAGGCATGAATACGGCACTGGCCAGCGGCGCCTGTGATTTTATCGGGATTGCTCGCCCATTTGCGGTAGAGCCAGATCTGGCACATCGTTTGCTGGCAGGGCAAGACGTGCGTTATGGTGTCGATAAAATTAAGACCGGCATTCCACTGGTTGATAAAATGGCAATTATGGAAATTATCTGGTATGCCGCGCAGTTCAAGGACATTGCCCAAGGCAAACAGCCGAATCCAAAACTCTCGCCTTTAAAAGTATTTTTTAAATATTTAAAAGGCAATTTGACTGCAGTCATTAAAGGACAGATTAACTCGCGTAAATCGGCCTAAACAGAAATGGGGGAGGGATGATCCATCCCGATTCCCCATCTACGCTTTATTCAACTTTTTTTGAGCATTTCCATCCACATCAGCAGGAGACTGTATGACGTGGATGATAGCAGGCCTGTTATGGCTGTCAAAAACAATGATCTGGGCGCAGGTGAGATGACCGTTTTAAACGGGTGATAGTATTTTTCATACTTCCCGTTCTGTACAAATAAAAAGTTGCAGCAATAAAAAAGCCCAAGTCGCAATGCTTGGGCTTTTTTATGAATCACGTATGTGACCCGAATATGGCGTCCCTACGGGGATTCGAACCCCGGTTACCGCCGTGAAAGGGCGATGTCCTAGGCCTCTAGACGATAGGGACAGTGCAGAAGAATATTTTAAACCGCTTCTTTTGATTGGAAGAAGTGGCGTCCCTACGGGGATTCGAACCCCGGTTACCGCCGTGAAAGGGCGATGTCCTAGGCCTCTAGACGATAGGGACTTAATAAAATATTACTTCTGAAATTGGCGTCCCTACGGGGATTCGAACCCCGGTTACCGCCGTGAAAGGGCGATGTCCTAGGCCTCTAGACGATAGGGACGTTTCAGAGGTGGGCGTATATTAGGGTGAAAAAAGGAGGGTGTCAAACGCTTTTCTACAATTTTCTGGCTGCAAGGCTTTTAAGCGAATAAATTTAGAACAATTTGCATAAATCAGGTGAAAATTCCCTCAATTTAAGCACTTTCTGGCAGTAACTCGACCAAGGCCTCTAAGACTTGGGGATGCTGTAAATAGCCATAGACTTCATGAGGACGATCTACCGGAGTTTGTACCTGCTGGTTCAGAATGGCCGGTTTAAAATGAAACGGTGGTTCCGACAGTGGAAAGGCGGTCAGAAAATCATCCGGAGAATAAAAATTAATCCAGTCGCCATGCAGGGCAGTGGGGCGCTGAATCGGCTGTTGTAAATGCTCCTGAATCACCCGAAAGGCCAGCGGCGAACCGAGGGTAATAAAGCGTGCAATATTCAGTTCCGGATGCTGAATTAACAGATTATAGGCAATTACCGTGCCTAAGGAATGCGCCAGAATAATATGGGTGTTATCCTGACAGAGCTGGGCATAAATCCGGCTGTGTACCTCTTGAATAAAATGCGGATCGGCCAGGTATAAATAGGCTTCGACCAGAAATTTATGCAACAAGCTGGCATGCAGTTTGGGAAAATAATTGATCAGCCGGGCAAAATCACGCAGTGCAATATCCCGGCTTAAAGCACTAAGCCATTTCAGTTTCTGGTTAAAGTTAAGTGCATCATAGACTTGCAGATGCGGAATATTGCAATCGCCGGGGCGATGTTCTTCCACCACTGTGGTCGGTTTTTGAATTTTGACTGGATGCAGCAGTGGAAAATGCGGCCAGTGCTGCGGCATCAGGGTGCTGGCATTTAAAGTGTTTTGCAGATGATGTTTGGAGAGCAAATCGCCATAAAACGGCATACAGATGGCCTGTTTTAAATCGGCAAAAAATGGGACTGCTGGCTGCGTTTTAAACCCTGCTCCAGTATTGATAACCACAGTCGACGCAGTGAATCGGCAGTCTGGTGTTGCTGATTCATCCCATGAATGCAAATAATATTCATTGTAGGGCCAGCATGTGAATAAGAATGGCTTTATTTAACAGTATAGATAAAAAAAGAGCGGCCGGGGCCACTGCTGTCCCATAGTTTGCTTTAAATAAAAAAACCTGAGTCCTAACAGTTAAAATATGAGTGTAAACAAACACTTTAACGACCAGGATTCAGGTTTTGTCACATCAGAATACCGTATTTCATGA